>CBDVEP010000152.1:0-6618 GCA_965373035.1 uncultured bacterium | reverse complement strand
GACTAAAGTCTTAACTCCTACACTACAATTTTAGAAAATCTAAAATATTACGTTTATGAATAGAAAGAATATAAAAAAAAGTAAAAAATAAAGTAGTAGTAGGTGCTGGATGATTAATAAAGAAGAGAAAAAAAAAATCATACAAAAAATTGCTTCTTTAATTGATCATACATTACTTAAACCTGAAGCATCAACATCCCAGATAAAAACTTTATGTGCTGAAGCCAGGAGATATCAATTTGCATCTGTATGTATAAATCCAGGCTATGTACCATTGTGTAGAGAAGAATTAAAAGGAAGTGATGTAAAAGTATGTACTGTTATTGGATTCCCATTAGGAGCAAGCACATCCCAGACTAAAGCTTTTGAAACAAGAGATGCTATAGACAATGGTGCTGGAGAGATTGATATGGTAATTAATATTGGACTGCTGAAATCAAAACACTATGTAAAAGTAGAGGATGATATTAAAGCAGTTGTAGAAGCAGCAAAAGGTGCTATTGTAAAAATCATACTGGAAACAGCATTATTAACAGATAATGAAATTATAAAAGCCTGCCAATTGTCTAAATCAGGAGGAGCTCATTTTGTAAAAACATCTACTGGTTTTGCCAAAGGTGGTGCTTCTGTTCATGCTGTTGAATTAATGAGAAGAACTGTTGGAATGGGAATGGGTGTAAAGGCATCCGGTGGTATTAAAAGCTTTACAGATGCTGATAAAATGATTAAAGCTGGTGCTACCAGAATAGGAGCCAGTGCTAGTGTAGAAATTATTAAAGGTAGTGAATCCAAGGCTGGTCATTAAATAATTTATGGAAAAGAATATATATTTAATAAAATATATTATATTATTTTTTCTACTTACATTAATCATTTCATGTGGAACTGAGAAATTTATTGAACCTGAATATTTAAACTCTCCTACTGATTTAACTGCTTATCCAAAAAACAATCAAATTAAAATTAAATTTTACAGCAGTAATAAAGAGGATAAATTTGATGGTTTTAATATTTATATTAGTAAAAGTTCATCTTTAAAAACCCTAACAGACCTTTTACCTGTTAAAAACCCCTTTATGGGTAGTATTCCCACTATTAATAAAACAAGCAAAGATATCAATTTTAATGTGCCTATCGAAATAACCATACAGAGAGATGCTAATGATGATTATATTGAAAATGGGATTAGATATTATCTAATAGTTAAAGCCCATTCTATACGCAATTTTAAAAGTGAACCCTGTAATGAAAATTCTACTACACCTCGTATTGACAATCTTGAAGAAGTAACTATATATGAAAATGAAGGATTTAATTTCAGCTCATTTAACAAAACAGAACCGTATCAGTTTATTTTTAAAATAATAAATAATAAACCTTTTTTAATTGGCCAGAACAATGCTGGTATTCAATCCAAGGGATATTATGAAAACTGGGAACTGGTTAATCAGGCTGATGAAGAAGGATATGTTAATAGTCCTTTAAAAATAAAAGAGGGTTATGTTTTTTTATTAAAAACAGTTGATAATTATTATGGAAAAATCCAGGTAACTTATATTGAATTGTCAGCAACTCCTTATATAAAAATCATCTGGGCATTTCAACAAAATTTAAATAATAAGGATATATAATATGAGAATGTCAATTATTAAATCAATTTTTATTATGCTGCTTATATCATCAGTCACAACACTTGTATTTTATTATTTTAAAAAATATAAGTTTACCGGGAAAATTTTTGGCGGGATAATTGTTGCATTTGTAGGGGCTATCATATTTAACTTTATGTTAGAACCTGTATTTCTTTTTTTTAAAGATCATTTTAATGTTAATGTATTATCTGTTTTAATTGGATCTATTATTTTTATTAAATTATTAAATAAAGCAACCCCGTAGTTTGGTTAATAATATATGGTTATAAGTTATTGGAGAACATTAATTGTTGGTTCGAGTTTCATAACTCGAACCACTATTTATGGTTCGGGTTATGCGACCAACGGGAGTGCTTATGGTAAAACCCGAACCAACGAATTTTCCTTAAATAGAGGTTCGAGTTATGAAACTCGAACCAGCAATGAGTGGAGAATATTATTTAATAGTAGAAAATGGAGATTTTATATAAATGAAAATTAAATTAAATACAATTGAAGAAGCTGTAAATGATATAAAAGCTGGTAAATTAATCATCATTGTTGATAGTCCTGACAGGGAAAATGAAGGTGATTTAATTATGGCAGCAGAAAAAGTAACACCAGAATCAATTAATTTTATGGCAAAACATGGACGGGGATTAATATGTGTTCCTATGGAAAGTGATAAACTAAAAAAATTAAATATTAATTCTATGGTCATTAATAACAATGAAAGGTACAAAACTGATTTCACTATATCCGTAGATGCAAAACATGGTATTACAACAGGTATTTCTGCATTTGACAGGGCTAAAACCATAAAAGTATTAATTAATAATAATACTACTGAAGATGATCTAATAAAACCTGGGCATATATTTCCACTGAGAGCTAAAAAAGGAGGTGTTCTTGAACGAGCTGGTCATACTGAAGCAGCAGTAGATATTGCCAAATCATCAGGAATGTTTCCTGCAGGAGTTATTTGTGAAATAATGAATGATGATGGCACAATGGCACGATTACCTGAATTAATTGAATTTTCAAAAAAATTTAATTTAAAAATTATTTCCATTTTAGATTTTATTAAATACAGGACTAAAAAAGAAAAATTGGTTTTAAAAGATGCTGAAGCACATTTACCAACAAAATATGGAACTTTTAATATTATTGCTTATAAAAATATTATTGATAATATGGTTCACATTGCTCTTGTAAAAGGGAAAATCAATAAAGAAAAACCTGTTTTGATTAGAGTACATTCAGAATGCTTGACAGGAGATGTTTTTGGCTCGTTGCGATGTGATTGCCGTGATCAATTGCATAAAGCAATGAGAATGATTGAAGAAGCAGGCACAGGTGTAATTGTTTATATGAGACAGGAAGGCAGAGGAATAGGTATTGAAAATAAACTTAAAGCCTATAAATTACAGGAACAAGGCATGGACACAGTTGAAGCGAATTGTGCTTTAGGATTTCCTGCTGATTTAAGAGATTATGGTATTGGTGCTCAAATATTAGTTGATCTTGGGATAAAAAAAATTATGCTTCTTACAAATAATCCTAAAAAAATTATTGGCATACAAGGATATGGTCTGGAAATTGTTAAAAGAATTCCAATAGAAATAAAACCTAATAAAATTAATAAAGACTATTTACTCACTAAAAAAATTAAATTAGGTCATCTTTTAGAACATGTTAAAATTTAAAATTTTATTTTGCCTGAAGACTTTCTATGTAATTCTGCAAAATAATAGCTGCAGCTACTTTATCAACAAGTTCTTTCCTTTTTTTCCAATTTAACTTCATAGCATGTAAATCAGTATGTGCTTCTTGAGTACTATATCTTTCATCATAAAGACAAATATCAATATTTAAATTATTTTTCAAATAATCTATTAATTTATATAAATTATCTGTTAATGATGACCTCTTACCTTTTGTATTAATAGGATCACCAATAATAATTTTTTCAATATTTTCATCTTCTATAATTTGCTGAATTTCATTTAATAAATCTTCTTTATTTTTAAATAAAATAACCTTATTAGGAAAAGCAATACTTTTAGAAGAATTCGAAAGTGCAATCCCTACTCTTTTAGTTCCAATATCAATTCCTAAAAACTTCCCATTTTTATTTTTTATAATGCCCACAAATGCCTCTTTTTGAATAATCAATGAATTTTAATATTTCTTTTACATATTGATTGGAATTTATATTAGAACCTTTTATCTTTTTTACTGCATCAGTTATATTTAGATTACTGTGATACATAAATTTATAAGCTTTTTTTATTGTTTCTCTATCCTCTGGTGAAATGTTTGCTCTTCTTAGACCAACTACATTAAGTCCTCTTACAACAGCCGTATCTGCTCCAATAACAAGCATAAAAGGAGGAACATCCTTAGCTATTTTCGTAAGTGGTGCTACCATAACAAGTTTACCAATTTTACAAAACTGATGTATTTGAACACTGGCTGAAATAAACACATTATCATCTACTTCAACATAACCTCCAAGGGATGTTAAATTAACCATAATAACATTATTTTTCACAACAGAATTATGTCCTATATGTGAATAAACCATAAACATATTATTATTATTAATAACAGTTTTACTCTCCGGAGCTGTTCCACGATGTATTGTAACCAATTCACGAATAATATTATTATTACCAATTATAACAAAACTTCTTTCTTTATTATATCCTAAATCTTGTGGTTCATCCCCAATAGCAACACCATGGTGAATTTTATTATTTTTACCAATATCAGTCCATCCAGTAATATGAACATTCGGACCAATAATAGTATTATCACCAATTTTTACATTTTCTTCTATTACTGAATAATGGCCAATTGCAACATTTTTTCCAATAACTGCCTTTTTATGAACATCTGCTTTTATAGCTATATACTTCATAATTAATAATATTATAGTTTTATTTTTTATCAGTCAGCATAGCTGTTAATATTCCCTCAGCTACTAATTTATCTTCCACATAGGCTTTTCCTTCAAATTGAGCAACTTTAGACCCTGGCCGTAATAATTTGATTTCAAATTTAATCTGATCCCCAGGTATTACCGGGTTTCTAAATTTTACTTTATCAAGACTAATAAAATAAATTAACTTATTTTCTGTATTTTTATCCGATATGTACAGTACTAATAATCCACCAACTTGAGCCATTGCTTCCATAATTAAAACACCAGGCATAATAGGATTTCCGGGAAAATGACCCTGGAAAAAAGGCTCATTAATTGTAACATTTTTTATTGCAATTATTTTTGTATTGTCCTCTTCAATACCAATAATTCTATCTACAAGTAAAAATGGATATCTATGTGGTAAATATTCCATAATTTTTTTTATGTCAATCATATTTCATAATTCTCCTTATAAACTTTATTGACCTTTATTTACTATTTTTTTTAATTCATTAAATTCCTGATACATTTCAGGTAATTTAGAAATAATTGATTCAATCCGTTTTGCTTTTAATATTGTTTTTCCAGGAATACCAAAAAGCATTTTCTCTTCAGATTTAACCACGCGGGATGTTATTCCAGTTTTAGCCCCTATAATAACATTGTCTTCAATAATAGCATGATCTGCTATTCCTGCCTGGCCTGCAAGAATACAATTTTTTCCTATTGTTGTACTTCCGGAAATACCTGTTTGAGATGCAACAATTGTATTCTCACCAATAATTACATTATGTGCAATTTGAACTATATTATCTATCTTTACTCCTTTTCTAATAATAGTTGAACCAATTGTTGCTCTATCAATTGATGTGTTAGATCCAATTTCAACATTATCCTCAATAATGACATTTCCTATCTGTGGTATTTTTATATTTTTATTATTTTTTTGTAAATAACCAAAACCATCACTTCCTATTACTGTATTGCCATGTATTATAACGTTATTACCTATAATTGTACCGTCATATAAAGTCACATAAGGATAAATAACACAATTTTTACCTATTGTAACATTATTGCCAATATAAACACAAGAATGAAGAACAGTATTATCCTCTATAATAGATTTCTCCTTAATAACGACAAAATCATCAATATGAATATTTTCTGCCAATTTAACATCTGATGAAATAGAAGCTTTTTCAGAAATTGTATGAGAGAATTGATTTTTATATTCAAAAAAATTCAATAGTCTATTAAAAGAATCTTGTAAATCTTTAGAAATCAATAGAATTTTATTATTAACTGTATCAACAGGTATATCTTTTGAAGTTAAAACAACTTTTGCTGGAGATTTATTAATTCTGTCTATATATTTTTTATGTGACAAATAAATAATAGATTTTTCATCAGCAGTTTCCGGCTCTAAAATATCATCTACAATTTTATCTTCTTGTACAGTAACTCGAGCTTTAATAACAACTGCTAAATCTTTTAATGAAATCTCCTTCTTTTGAGGCATCATGTTATTATTTTTTATATTTTACTTTTAATTCATCTATAACATCACTTGTAATATCAAATTCTTTATCAATAAACAATATATAAGTTGATTTATCAAGTATAATGTCATATCCATATTTTATACTTACTGCACGGATAACATCTTTTATATCATCAATTAAAGGTTCTAATAATTTACTTTCTTCTTCTTCTAATTTTTTATTAGATTCATCAATATATTGTTTTAATTCAAGTGTTTTCTTTTTAATATCCAGTTGTGCATTTTCCTTTTCAATATCACTTAAAGTGTATTTTTTATTTTCAAATTCTTCTGTTAATTTTGTTATTTCCTTTTCTTTTTCAACTATTGTCTTATTAAAACTTTCCCTTTTTTTCTCTAATTGTTCTTCAGCAATTTTTTTACCTTCGGATTTATCAAATACTTTTTGAAGATCAACAGCACCTATTTTAATTAATTTTTCAGCTTTTTTAGAATAAAGATTATTTAATGTTATTAGATTGATTAAAATTGAAATAAATATAAAATATTTTAAA
>CBDVEP010000151.1:0-6680 GCA_965373035.1 uncultured bacterium | reverse complement strand
AAGAATTAATTCCTTCATCATAAACAATAAATTGCACCATAATTTATATTATATTGTTTTTTAGAAAATCTGAATTATTACGAATGGATATGACATACCTAAATAGTTACTTTAAATTAAATAATAAAGAAATAAAATGGCAGGTTATTAAAAAAATGTTATGTTATGCACCGGCATCTTAATCCTTAATAACAATAATCCTTTACCTATGAAGTAATTTCAATGCCATATCCTTTTATTTCATTAATAAAAGGATTATCACCTTTTTCATATTCTATTTTAGAAACTGGAATTGGTTCAATTCTTGCATCAACAAATCTAGTGCATTTAAATAAATCCTGTCCTTCTTTAACTCGATTTTTACCAAATGATTTAGATATCACTAATATATCAATATCACTGTCATTTCTAGCAGTATTATTTACATAGGATCCAAAAATAACAGCTGATTCTATCTTAATTCCCTTTTTCTGAAGATACTCTATATATTTTTTAACAATATTGATAATTGTTTTTTTAGCCATTTCCGCAGCTCCTTTGTCTTATTTATATAATTTGATGTATATTTCTTTTTTGCAATTTTATATAATAATTCAAATTTTCTAAAAAAGAATAATATTACATAAATTATGGTGCAATTTATTGTTCATGATGAAGGAATTAATTCTTTAGAATTTTATAAAAGACTTATAAAAGACTAAAGTCTTAACTCCTACACTACAATTTTAAAAAATCTAAAATATTACTTAATATAACACTTTGACCTGAAACTATTTCTTCGGATATTTCTTTTATTTCTTTTTCTCGATCTGTAAAATATTCACCAGTGACAACCTGACCATACCTAAAAGGATTTTCTATCATCTATATTACCACCTTAAAAATTATTACGATAGCTATCGTTACGATACTTATCATAATAATTTAATTTTAAAAATCAAAAAAAAATAAAATGATAGGGTATTAAAAAAAATGTTATGTTATGCACCGGCACCTTTATCAGTCAAGGGAGATTACTTTTGGTTTTACACTACATGGCTTTAGAGTATGCTTGATAACAGTCATAACACCATCATTTAAATCACTTACAAATAAAGACATTTTTCCTGGTTTTTTATTTTTATTGAAAATTCTATTCTTTTTTAACAATTCCTCAACCATCAATGAAACAGCATATCCTGAATTAACCAGATGAGTCTTGTTTCCAAAAAATTTCTTCAAAGGTTTTAATAATAAAGGATAATGAGTACACCCAAGAATAAGAGTATCGATTTTATTCTTATGCATTGATGATAAATAATTTTTAATGGCTAAATCCACTATTTTATGATTATTTACTCCTTCTTCTACTAATGAGACAAATAATGGACATGCCTTATTAAAAATTTTTAATTTTTTATCTTTCTTTATTAACAAAGATGAATATTTATTTGATTTAATAGTACCTTGGGTTCCAATTATTCCTATGCGTTTATTTTGAGTTAATTTTAATGCTAATTCTACTCCTGGTTCTATAACTCCGATAATTGGAATATTATATATATGTCTTAAAAATGATAAAGAATTAGATGAAACAGTATTGCAGGCTGCTACAATTAATTTAACATTTTTTTTTAATAAAAATTCAACAATTTGGCTGGAAAAAATTGTTATTATTTTTTTTGATTTTGTTCCGTAAGGAACACGGGCTGTATCTCCAAAATAAATTAAATTTTCATAAGGAAGAAGTTTTTTAAGTTCCCTTAAAACAGTAAGTCCGCCAACACCAGAATCAAAAACTCCAATAGGTTTGTTGTTCATATTTATTTTAATTTCACAATTTTTAAAATAAAATATTCAATACTATCCACAAGAGCATTCCATGATGCTTCAATAATATTTTCTGAAACACCTACTGTTCCCCATGAGGAATGGTCAGCTTTGGATTCAATTAAAACACGAACTTTAGCTGCTGTGCCCTCTTTCCCGCCAAGTACTCTTACTTTATAATCATATAATGCAAGTTTTTTTATTTCAGGATATACAAACTCCAGAGCCTTACGCAGGGCCCTGTCAAGAGCATTAACCGGTCCATTTCCTTCTGCAACTGTGTGATATATCTTTCCCCTAACTTCAATCTTTACAGCTGCCTCAGAAATAATATTACTATCCTTTTCTTTTTCTACAATTAATCTGAAACTTATTAACTTAAATAAAGGTTTATATTTACCGGATGCTTTTTTTATCAACAGTTCAAAACTGCCCTCAGCACCTTCAAACTGAAATCCTTCATTTTCCAAACGTTTGATTTCCTTAACAATATCCCTGGAAATCTTATCTACATCATCAATTTTTACTCCCAGTTCTTTGGCTTTATAAACAATATTACTTTTCCCGGAAAGCTCAGATACAATAACCCTCTGCTTATTTCCAACAAGTTCCGGTTTAATATGCTCATAAGTAGCTGGATTCCTTAAAATAGCACTCACATGAATACCGCCTTTATGAGCAAAAGCACTATTTCCTACATAAGGCAATTTTTCATTATGAGGAAGGTTACTTAACTCTGTAACATAACGTGAAACACCTGTAAGCATTTCTAATTGTTCTTTTTTTAAATTTTTAATTTTCATCTTTAATTCAATATTCGGGATAATTGAACATAAATCAGCATTTCCACACCTCTCACCAAATCCATTAATTGTTCCCTGCACCTGTGTAATCCCCATTTTAACAGCATAAATAGAATTTGCTACTCCTAACCCATTATCATTATGAGCATGAATCCCAAGAGAAATATCACCTAATTCCTTTTTTACTTTCCCAATAATGTCAACAAGGTTAAATGTTAATGTACCTCCATTAGTATCACAAAATGTTATATTATCAGCACCGGCTTCGGCTGCAGCTTTTATAGTTTTAATAGAATATTCAGGGTTATTTATGTATCCATCAAAAAAATGCTCTGCATCATAGATAACTTCTCTTTTTTTTGATTTTAAAAACTTAACAGAATCATAAATCATTTCTAAATTTTTATCAAGTGTAATTTTTAAAGCTTCTTTAACATGGAAATCCCATGTTTTACCAAAAATGCAGACAACAGGTGTTTTTGATTCAATTAATGCTAAAAGATTAGGGTCTTCTTCTGCTTTATTTTTATGATAGCGTGTACTTCCAAAGGCAGAAATTTTTATATTTTTTAATTTTAAATTTTTAACATTATGAAAATACTCAATATCTTTTTCATTAGAACCAGGCCATCCACCCTCAACATAACTAATTCCAAGTCTGTCTAACTCTTCAGTTATCCTTAACTTATCTTCTAAAGTAAAAGAAACCCCTTCTGCCTGAGCACCATCCCTTAATGTTGTATCATAATATAATATTTTTTTAGACATTTTTTTTAACCCTCTTTTTTAATTTTTTACTAATTTTATCCAATTCAAATCCTTTATGAAGAGCCCGTACCGCCCTCTCAACATTTTTTTTACTTATAACACATGAAATTTTAATCTCAGAAGTAGAAATCATTTGAATATTTACCTTGTTTTTAGATAAAATCTCAAACATTTTTGAAGCCACACCAGGATGAGATTTCATACCTATTCCAACAAGAGACACAATACCAATGTCTTTTTCATAACTTATTCCATGGCTTTTTAACTTTTTATTAACATTTTCTAATATTTTTATTGTTTCTTTTAGCTCATTTTCTTTTATAGTAAATGATATACTATTAACACCTACTCTACTGGAACTTTGAACTATCATATCAACATTTATATTATGAAAAGCTAAAGCTTTAAAAATTTTTGCTGCAATTCCTGGCTTATCCGGCACATCATTTATACTAACTTTTGCTTCATCTTTTTTAAAAGAAACACCTGTTACAGTTATATCTTCCATACCTTTTATCTCCTTATATATAATAGTTCCTGGTTTCTTATTAAAACTGGACTTTACTTCAAGCTTTACATTAAATCTTTTGGCTATTTCAATAGAACGGGAATGCATTACTTTTGCACCCAGACTTGCCAGCTCAAGCATGTCATCATAAGTAATAATGTCTATTTTTTGTGCTTCTTTGACAATTCTCGGGTCCGCAGTATAAACCCCATCAACATCTGTATAAATCTCACATTTATCTGCTGCAATACTGGCAGCAAGAGCAACAGCACTAGTATCTGAACCTCCTCTGCCCAGGGTAGTTATATTTAAATTCTTATCAACTCCCTGGAAACCAGCAATAATAATAACATCATTAGTTTTTAAGTAATCTTTTAATACTTTTGGTTTAATATGTAAAATTCTGGCTTTAGTATGAGAACTATCAGTTGTTATCCCTACCTGTAAACCTGTTAATGAAATAGCTTTAATATTTAATTTATGCAATGCCATGGCTAAAAGAGCAATAGAAATCTGCTCTCCAGTTGATAATATCATATCCATTTCCCGTTTAGAAGGAGAATCAGTAATTTCATTTACTAACTTAACCAGGTCATCAGTTGTCTTTCCCATAGCAGATACAACAACAATAACTTTTTCTCTCTTTAAAACATTACTTTTAATTCTTCTGGCAATGTTCATTATTTTATCAGTATCAGCCACAGAACTTCCACCATATTTTTGTACAATTATATTTTTCATTATACTTGCAATACCTTTCAATAATCAAAATTAGTTAAGAATATAATAATAATGAAGATAATGTCAATAATTTTATAAACTCAAAGGTATTGAGACACTAGTTTGTAGGGGAGGGTTTAAACCTTCCCCTACATATATTTTCGAAAGCTTCTAACCGATTTCACTCAAACTGTTTTTAATAATTGCCAAAAGTATTCGCACTTTTGAAGGCTTAACTTTTTGTTCATACACAATAAAAGGGTCTTCTTCTATTTGTGTTGCTGTCCAGTTATACATATCTGATGCAGTCTTTATAGGAATTAAATATCTTCTGGGTATAAATTTAAAACCCTTTTCAGCAATTCTTTGTAATTTTTTATAAAAATCAAGTTGGGCTTTGATAAACTTTTTATAATGCTCAGGATGTTTTTTAGTATAATGTTTTGATAAACTATTTAATTTATATTTTTTTAATTCTTTAACAGGAAAATATATTCTTCCTAACTGTAAATCCTCATCTATGTCTCTTATGAAATTAACATACTGCATGGCTTTTCCAAGATAACGGGCATAATAATAAGACCTGCGAGGTAAATTCATTATATTAGAGACCATCAAGCCAATAACCTCAGCAGAACCTACCATATATTTTTCTACCTCTTTTAAATTTTTATAACTTTTTTTATTTAAATCCTGCTCCATAGCAGAAAAAAAAGACTTAACCCACAATTTTAAAAACTTTCGTCTTTTAATTAAATCTACAAATAAATTAACAATAATATCATTAGTTTTTTTACTTTTTAAGGCTTTATAATAATTTTCTTTAAAAAGCTGAAATTCTTTTTTTTGCTGGGGGATAATATCAACAAAATCATCTGCTTTTCGAACAAAGCTGTACAGGATAAAAATATCTTCTCTGATAGATTTTGGAAAAAAAAGACTGCTGTAAAAATATGTTTTACTGTGTTTTTTAAAAATATTATATATTTCTTTATTTTTCATAATTTAAGTAAATAGTATGTTTATTTTATAAAATGTCAAGGAAAAGGAGAAAAAGGGGACGGTTCTATTTTTTTTTTAAAAAAAATAAAACCGTCCCCTTTTTCTCTTTTTCTTTCTTGACTTAAATATATAATTTAATATAATAATTATAGAAAACGAAAATTTAATCACATTATACTCATGGGTTGCTTTTTATAAAGTTGCGGATATGTTAACCATGCATAATCCTAAATTTGCAAAAAAAATCCGGAGAAGGTTTTAAACAAATGATAAATGAAGTAGAATGGATAAGAGATGTTATATATGATTATATATATTTTACTAAATCAAAAGACCATAAATATAGGGCTGAAAAAGATATAATTGATTCAGTATGGTTCCAGAGATTAAGAAGAATATTACAGCTTCAATCTTCATGGATGGTTTTTCCAAATGCAGTCCACAATCGATTTCTTCACAGCCTTGGGACTATGCATTTAGCAGGACAACTGGCAGGTCAGTTATACCCTTATTTTAAAAAAGCCTTCCCGGGAGAATATATCCCTGAAGAAAAAAATTATGTTATTGAAGTTTTTCGCCTTGCAGGCTTACTGCATGATATTGGACATGCCCCTTTAGGACATCTTATCGATGAAATTTATACTTATAAATTTTTTAATAAAACTCATGAAGATATCTCATGTAAAATAATCATAGAAGAGATGGGTGATATTATCAAAAAGATAAGACTATCTCCTTTTGGAGCTTTTGAAAAAGAGATAGACCCTGAATTAGTAATTAAATTTATTAAAATGCCAAATAATTTTAAAGGCTTTAAACTCTGGGAACAGGTGTTTTCAAAAATAATGTTCGGTATCTATAATGTAGATTCCATTGACTTTCTTCTCCGCGATAAATACTTTACAGGGATGAAAGAAGTAGGAGAAATAAACTATGTAAATTTATTTAATCAATCCTTTATTACTAATCGCGGGTTAACCTTAAAAAAATCAGCCTTACCCACTTTACGCTCCTTTCTTACTATACGTCTTTCCATGTTTAAAAATGTCTATTATAATGAAAAAAAAATT
>CBDVEP010000150.1:0-6838 GCA_965373035.1 uncultured bacterium | reverse complement strand
TTTTGCAGGGTTTTATCTCAGCTATTTTTTCCACAATAATATTATATAATTTTTGTGACAGTTCTAAAGATTCAGAAATTATTTTTTCCAGTTGATTTAAATTTAATTTTAAATCTTCAATATTTTTTAAAAAATCATTATAATCAATATTTTTAATTTCAGGATGAAAATTGTGTATTTGATTTTTAATATCTTTTATATCCTTAAACTGATATTCATTAAGAATCTCTTTAAAATTTTTAACAACCATTCTGTCAATTTTAGCTCCATCCTGTGATGTATTATATACCCGGATATGGCTTTGCAGATTTCTCATTTTGTTTTTAAACCAGACTAAAAAGATCATAAGCCTCTTGTCTGTATTTACTAATTTATCATTATTAGATTTGATTTGAATAAAAAGGTTATTATGAATATACTTATAAGCTCCATTAAGAGAGGTATTGAATTTATTATAACGCAATGCCCAATATTTTTCTACATAAGAACCTTTTGTATGTGTCCTGTTTTTAATAAAAGCCAAATCCTGTCCAAACAGAATAATAGGATTTGTGCCTAATTTGCAGGCAAGGTCAAATGCAGTTGTAGAAACAGAACCTCCCATATCTATTTCTCCTTTTTTTTCAGTGAATTGTTCAAACAATTTTGCAAGTGCAAAAACAGAAGAGAAAAACACTAATCTGCCTTTATAATGATTTAAAATAAGGGGAAAGGTAGATGATTCAGCAACCAGGATAGGAGTGAAATCTGTATTATATTCAAAATATTTATAATTAATATACTGGGGATCAACTGTAACAACAATATCCGGTACTATATCATTTTTTAATAAGGTCTGGAAGATACTATCTACTGCAATAATTATAAATTTATTTTGATTTTTTTTAATATCTGAGAGATTATCACTTAAAGAAGGACCGGCAGAAACAACCATGCATGGGATATTATTAAATTGATTAAAGAAATTTATAATCCCCTTATTCTTAAGAAATAATTTATGATTTTTGATAATATTTCTAGTCCATAGTTTCTGGAATCTCGATAAAGTTGCTATATTAATGTTCTTTCTGGATAAATAAGAATCAATTAGATTTTTTAAATTTAAATAAAAGTCAGGATAAATCTTTAAATAAACAGGAGGGATAAAAGTATAAACTTTTTTTGTAACTGAATTTATTAAGATTTCATTAAGCCCGGGAATGTCATTATCTTCTTCAAATAGTAATTTGATTTTATCATCATTTAATATTTTAGAAAAATCAAATACTTCCAGAGCTTTTTTAAAAATGTTTAAATCTTTTTCAATAATGATTAACTTTGAAAAATTATCATATTTTAAATTAAAAAAAGACTGAATAAAAAAGCCCAGACCAAATCCACCACAGAAAATAATATCATATTTGTCCTGAATTAATTTTTCAATTATAGAATTACTTTCTGATTGTGGATTATACTGGCTATGTAAAAAATAAAATTGGTTATCTTTTTTTACCTTTAAAGTTGAAGAATTATTTTTAGTAGGTGTTAAAAGATAATTTTCATTACTTTTTTTAATCTTATTAAGATATTTAATAAGATGAGGTTGTTTTTTCTGGAGTATTTTAATGTTTTTTTGATATATATCCGAGTTTATCATTTATCTTTAATTCTTTTCCAATTGCACCGCCTGAAATAATAAATCTTATAGCTGATTCAGGTGTTATGTCTAAAATTTGTATATCTTTTTTCGGCAATAGTATAAGAAAACCAGTGGTTGGATTAGGTGTTGAAGGCAAAAATACACTTATGAGTTTTTTATTTTTCATGCCTTTTTTCATGATTTTTATTTCATTGGTTAAAAATGCTAGAGATTTTATACCTTTTCTAGGATATTCAATAAGAACAACTTTTCTAAAAGCCTTTTTTTTATTCCCCACAAAGGATGACAGAATTTGCTTGGAACCAATATATATAGTTCTAATTAGGGGTATTTTATTTAAAAATTTATCCCCTGTCTTTATTAATTTTTTACCTACATAATGGTTGGTCATTACACCAATAATATATATAAAAAGAAGAATAATTACAAAGAGCATAAATTCAAATAATCCTGTTAAATGAGTATATTCAGGGAAAAGTTTCTGGGGAACAAAGTTTAGATTATTATGTACAAATTTCATAATCCATACAAAAAATATATAAGTAATATAAACTGGTAAAATTGTAATGATTCCAGTAATTAAATTTTTTCTGATATTAATTATTATTCTTTTAAATTTACTTGTTTCTTTCATAATGTAATATTTTTTTTACTTCCTTGTTGTTATTAATTTTATATACATGACTGTTTTTAACTATATAGATCCAATCCAGTTTATCGCTGTTGGCAAAATCAGCCGGGGTTGTTGATAATAATAAAGAAGGATCATTATATTTTTTAAATAATGGATTAAAAATTATATCATTTAAATGCTTTTCCCCGAGATTGTATTTTTTTTTCTTTATTAAATTATTTATAACAGTATAAATACTATTTTGAACATATCCGCTGCATATATATTTAGATGATATGTTTTTATTAAATTTAACAGGCTTGATTTTATATTTTTTAATACCATTATAGATTAATTTTTGAATAAAAATAAGATTATTAAGTAAATTTTTCCCAATTCGCAAAAGAAGATTATAATCATAATCACAGTCAATAGCATTTAATAAATATCCCCGGATTAATTTACGAATTTCAAGCCCTTTTTTATTATTATTTAACCATGATGCGTTAAACCTTTTTATTCCAATATCATATTTTTTTGGATAAGCAAGATACTCATCATAAAAATTATGGATATCTATTCCACCAGTTGATGATTCAATAATAAAAGTATTATTAAAGCCTTTGTCAATATTTCTAATTACAAATATAAGAGCAATATGATTCCAGTATGATTTCATCCCAAAACGTATAATTTTTGGGATAATTCCTTTTTTAGATCTTACAAGAACAATATCACATCTTTTAAGATTATTTTTAATAATAATCTCATTTAATGGCGTTCCTTTAAGTTTCGGCATGTTTTTTATGATTGCTCCATTATTTCTTTTTTTCATTTTCGTTTTCAATTGAAAGATAAAACATACGTCCTTCTTTCTTTATAACAAATAAAAAAGTATCATCATCCTTATATTTATCGACAAATTTTTTAAAATTCCTCTTGTTTTTAATTTGAATATTATTGATTTTTTTAATTATATCACCAGGTCGCAGTCCTGCATTATATGTTGTGCTTCCTGGATTTAAATAAGTAATAATAACACCAGATTCTTTTGCCTCCAGTTTATATTTATTAATATAAGCAGAAGTAATGTTATCAACTTTTAATCCCAGCCATAATTTTGTTTCTTTCTCATGTGTGGTTACAATATCTTCTTCCGGCAGTTCCCCGATTTTTATTGTTAAAGTTTTTTTCTTCTTTTTTCTTATTATTTTAATTTTTACTTTTTTGCTAATATAAGTTGAAGCTACTTTGTTTCGGAGTTGATTTGTATCCTTTATTTTTTTACCATTAAACTTAATAATTATGTCACCGCTTTTAAGTCCTGCAATATCAGCTGGTGATTTTTTTAAAACATCAGAAATAAGAACACCTGAATAAGGGTCACATTTAAAATGCTTAGCAATATCAGGGGTTAAATCCTGAATAGTAACTCCTAAATAACCTCTGCTTACTTTGCCTTTTTCTTTTAATTGCTTGAATACATTTTTAGCCATATTTATTGGAATAGCAAAACCAATACCAACATTTCCTCCGGAAGGAGTTGCAATTGCTGTATTGATGCCAATAATTTCACCCTGAATATTAACCAGAGGTCCTCCGCTGTTGCCTGGATTAATAGCTGCATCAGTTTGTATGTAGTTTTCATACTTTGAAGCATCATGCATAATACCGCTGCGACCCTTAGCACTTATGATACCAACTGTAAAAGTATGGCTTAATGCAAATGGATTACCAATAGCAATAGCCCAATCACCAATTTCCATTTCATCAGAGTTGCCAATTGGAGCTGGCTGTAATTTTTCTTTTGCTTCAATTTTTATAAGAGCCAGATCAGTTCTTGGATCTGTTCCTATGATTTTTGCCTTATATTCTTTTCCATTCATAAGTTTAACTTTAATTTTTGTAGCATTTTGGACCACATGAAAATTGCTTAGAATAAAACCGTCCTCATCTATAATAACTCCTGATCCCAGGGCTTTTTTAATAGATTCTCTATTCCCCGGCCCACCAAAAAAGTGATTAAACCAGTCATCTCCAAAAAAATTAAAAAATGGATCATTCCGCCTGTTAAATTGATGTTTAATAACAGTTTCTGTACTAATATTTACAACTGAAGGTTTGACAGCTTTAGCAACCAGACGAAATGCTCTCTGGACATCCAGAGCTTTTTGTACATATGGATCATTTTTAATTTTTGAAACAGCATTTGCAAAAAATGGATTCCCTCTTTTAATCCCCTCATAGAGGGATATGGTAGCAATAAACATTCCCAAAATTATACTGATAAGGGAGACAATTATTAGAATAGACTTGTTTCCTGTTTTCTTCATTAAACTTTTCCTCCTGTTTTCCGAAACTAATAGTAGAATAAATATAATTCTCAAAAGTCGTAATGTCAAGATTAATTTGTATTTTTAAGTAAACATTGAAAGAGGAGCCATATAATGAAAAAGTTAATCAATTTAATATTGATTATTTTTATGCCTATAATGTTAAATGCTGAAATTATTCAATTAATAGATATACCTACAGCAAGTACTATTTTACGAGGTTATTATAATATTGATTTCTTAGTCTATGGCAGGGGTGGGATTCAGACAAAAATAGCTATTGGTCTATCAGATAGAATTATGTTAGGAATTATTGAAGATGTAGGTGGAGCAATAGGTACGGAAAGAACAGATTGGAATATTCCAGGTGTCTTAGCTAAAGTAAATATTATATATCCAGGTCCTGATTCATTAGGACTTGCTATTGGATATGATGCCTTACTGAGTGGTGAATATGGTAAAGTATATAATAACCAGATGACTGATGATCTAGTTTATGGTTTTTATATCGCTGCATCTAAATCTATTGTACTGTTTAAAGGAGAGCAGTATTGGCATCTGGGAGCAAGATTCCCTATTTTGCCTGCTGCTGCAAGAGAGGGTGGTAATAATATAACTCTTTATACAGGTTTAAATGTTATTATTACCCCGGAATTGATGTTAGCAGGTGAAATGGAAAATTTTTACATAAATAAAAATAGAAATAAGGAAATTATTTATAATTTAGGAATAAAATATGCTTTTAATGAGTTTTTAAATATTGGCTTGAATTTTCAATATACTTCTTCCAGAGAAATAAATCCTTCAGACAGACCTTCACGCTCCCTGCGTATAGAGTATCAGAATATTTTTTATTAAGATTGTAATTGAGAAACAAATTAAATTTGACATTTATTTCTTATATTGTAAATTAGTAAAATGTTAGAATTTGAAAAACCAATTTATGACCTTCAGAATAAAATTAGTGAATTAAGCAAATCAGCAATTGAGCATCCATGTATTAAATTAAATAAAGAAGTATCCATTTTAGAAAAAAAATTAGATAAATTAAAAAGTCATATTTTCAAAAACTTAACTCCCTGGCAGGAAGTTCAATTAGCCCGTCATCCTAACAGACCATATTTTTTAGATTATATTAAATTAATATTTAAAAATTTTATTGAATTACATGGCGACAGGGCATTTAAAGATGACAGAGCTGTTATTAGTGGTTTTGCTTCAATTGATAATTTTGATGTTATGTTAATCGGTCAGCAGAAAGGCAGGACTATAGAAGATAATATTACTTATAATTTTGGCATGATGCATCCTGAAGGATATCGAAAAGCTATGCGTTTAATGAAGTTGGCAGAAAAGTTCAAAAAGCCCATAATAACTTTTATTGATACACCAGGAGCTTATCCTGGTATTGATGCTGAAGAGCGTGGCCAGGCTGAAGCCATTGCTGTTAATTTAATGGAAATGTCTTTATTAAAAGTACCTGTAATCTCTGTTATTATTGGGGAAGGAGGTAGTGGCGGGGCATTGGGGATTGGCCTGGCTAATATTGTTTTAATGCTTGAAAATTCAATTTATTCTGTAATTACACCTGAAGGTTGTGCATCTATATTATGGAAAGATGCTGCAAAATCTAATATAGCTGCTGCATCGTTAAAAATAACATCAATAGATCTTTATTCATTTGGTATAATAGATAAAATTATACCAGAACCACTTGGGGGGGCGCATACTAATTATCAAATGACAGCCAATAATTTAAAGAAGGAACTTCTTACCAGTCTAAAAAAATTAACAAAAATATCACCTAATGAATTACAAAACAATAGATATAAAAAATTCAGAAAATTAGGTGAATTTAAGCAAAATAATAAGATTATTACTTCAAAAAGAAAAAAATGAAAAAAAAATTATTATTAATTGTTTGTCTTTCCTTATTTATAAATAATCTTTATAGTAAAGATATTTTTAATTTTGCCTTGCATCTGTATGAAAATAACGATTACTATCGTGCTATTTCTGAATTTAATCGGTTTTTATTTTATTATCCAGGTTCCAAGAAAAAAAATGAAGCTTATCTTTATATTGTAAAAAGTTATTACAATGCCCAACAGTACAATCAGGCTGTTTTTGAAGTTAATAATTTAAAAAAGCATATTAAAAGAAAATATTATAAAGAAAATATGGATTTAATTTTAGCTAAAAGTTCTTTATACCTTGAACAATTTTCTTTTGCTTCTAAAATATTTAATTCAT
>CBDVEP010000149.1:0-6875 GCA_965373035.1 uncultured bacterium | reverse complement strand
CTAAAGTCTTAACTCCTACACTACAATTTTAGAAAATCTAAAATATTACTAAAAATGAATAAAAAAAGTACTGCTTTAATTTAAAATGTCAATTTCAATATCACTTCTCAAGATATACAGTATGGGTTGGGAAAGGAATATTAATTTTTGATCTGTTCAGGGCATTATATATTTTTTTAGTAGCTTCCCTCTTTTTATTATACTGGTTATCCCATAATGGTACCCAGAACTTTGCTTGAAAGTCTAATGAAAAATCAGCCATCTGACGGAAAACAACAACAGGTGCAGGGTCATCAACAACATCATCAATAGTTTTAATAGTATCCAAAACAACCTTTTCAACTTTATCAACATTCGAACCATAAGCAACACCGAAATTCACTACTACCCTGATAGTCGGGTCAGGAAGAACATAATTTTTAAACTTTTTATTCATAAGCTTACCATTTGGGATAACAATAACTTCATTATCATAAGTTTTAATTTTTGTATTCCGCAAACCCACATCACATATAATACCCGTATCATCATCAATAGTTACTTTATCCCCTACTACAAAAGATTTATCCAGAATTAATACTATACCACCAATAATATTTGCCAAGCTATCTTTTACAGCAAAGCCAATAGCAAAACCTGCAATACCCAGTGAAGCAACCAAAGGGCCAATCTTTACTCCAAAATTAGATAAAATTAAAAGAGCACCTAATGTGATAATAAGTATCTTACTCATCTTAATAAAAAGCGGCACAAGGTCATCATTAATCCGGGTGTCAATTTTTCTTGCTACTTTCCTGCCCCATGAATGAATTAAAATCTCAAAGCTTTTTAAAATAATAGTAGCAATCAGCATAATAATGAACGCAGTTGTTACATTATTTATAAAACTAGAAATTCCTCCTGATAATCCCAAAGGCAAAATAGCTGTTTTAATCCCGAAAAAAACTATAATCCATTTAAAAGGTCTTTTAGATATAAATATTAAAGCATCATCAATTTTTGTTTTTGTTTTAGATGCAATTTTTTTTAAAACTTTTTCAAAAAATAAAGCTGTGAGTTTTGATAATATATAAAAAAATAAAAGTATAATACCGGCATAAGACCATTTATTTTTAATTATAAAACCTATCCTTGAATGTTTTATTTTTTTTAATAATTCCTTTAATATAATTTTATCCTTGGCTTTAAGTTCTGTTTTCATAGTTGAAAGAATGTAAGCCATTAACCAGTCTGAACTGCTTTTAGCAAAATCATCCACTGTTTTTAATAAATTCTTATCAACTTTCCCTTCAAATGGAATACCATCAATTATCTCTTTAAAATCAGTATAAATAAGATAATAATTAATCCTTATAACATTTCCCTGGATAATATATCTTCCTGTCAATCCAATATTTGCCTTAATCTGTCTTAAAAACTTTAATGAGTTATTACTGTCAGAAAGTAATTCAGGAGTAAGATTTCTTTTAGTCATTTCTTCAATAATTGTCTTCTGATTAATCACTTCAAAATGTATAGTATCAATTAATAGTTCTTTTATTATCAACTCAGGAATATACTTAGAAAGATATTTCATTGATGAATCAGTATAATTATAAAATGGCAAAACAGCAATTGTTTTACCGGACAGGCTTTGAATCCGGGTTGTTTTATTCTGGGCATAACTTATTAATGGCAAATAAAATAAAGATAAAACAACTGAAATTAAAATTAATTTTTTCAGTACACTCATATCAAACTCCTTTTAACAAATAAGGCTGTTAATTTTTAATACAATTTTTATAATAAACTAAGTTGGTAGCTGAGACTTAAGTCTCGACTACCAACTATTTAAAGTAAATATATAAATAAATTTAAATTTTAAAGCAAGAAGTTTATAAAAAGGTCTCTTAACAGAAAAGAAATGGAAAAAATAGGTAGTATATTTATATATTAAAATATTTAAGATCATATAATATTGTTGTCATTAGAATTTATATTACTATATTTGATATGTATGGTATATTTCCAATAGCTACTGTTTATTTTTAGTGAAAAGACCCGTCATTAGGAGAAATTTATATGCCAGAAATAAGTAGATTTTATGGAATTATTATTGTAATGTATTATAACGAACATGAGCCTCCACATTTTCATGCAAAATATAGCGGTAAAACTGGAGTATTTTCAATAAAAGATTTAAAACTAACAAATGGTGAATTGCCTAAACGAGTTATAGCATTAATACTCGAATGGGCTTTTGAACACAGAAATGAATTAATGAATGATTGGGATCTTTTACAAACAAAAAAACCTTTAAAAAAAATCTCCCCATTAATTTAGGAGGTATATAATGTATTTTATAGAAGATGCAGCATATTTATCCGAGTATAAATTATTATTAACTTTTAAAGATGGAATTAAAAAACAAGTTGATTTGGAGACACATTTAGAGGGCGAAATCTTTGAACCATTAAAAAATATAAATTATTTCAAAACTGTTACAGTAAATCCAGATATAGATACTATTGTATGGGATAATGGTGCTGACTTCTCGCCAGATTTTTTATATGATATAGGAATTGAAGACACTAAAGCAGCATCAGTTAAATAAATGGCACTTCCGATATTTACTGTTCTCTAACCGACAATTTTATTAGTAAAATATGAGGTTTTTATGGAATCAGAAAAGCTTAATTATTGTATAGAATGTGAAAAATCATTTAATGAGCAGGTCTTTCTCCATTTAGAATTATGATCTCTAAAAATGATAAAAATAAAGCAGAAAAAATAATTCAAAATTTTTTAAAGAAGAAGAAAAAATAAAAATTTAATAAATGTTTTATTACAAAGGATTATAAAAATGAACAATATTCAACTTAATGAAGAAACAATAAACTCTCTAAAAATTAATAATGCACAGCTAATACAACAAATTTCTTTGGAAAAAAAAATTAATCAGCAAAATATAAATAATACCATTAATCTTCTCTTAGATGATAATACAGTTCCATTTATATCACGATATCGTAAAGAAATGACAGGCTCTTTGGATGAAGTGAAAGTAAGAGAAATTTCACATCGCTATAACTATTTATACAATTTAGAAAAGCGAAAAATTGAAGTTATTAAAGCTGTCTTTTCCCAGGGAAAATTAACTGAAACTTTATTTCAAAATATAAATAAAGCAGAAACACAAACTGAAGTTGAAGACCTTTATAGTCCTTATAAAAAGAAAAAAAAGACAAAAGCCATGATAGCACAAGAAAAAGGATTAGAACCTCTGGCTGATTTTATTTTAGAAAACATGCAAGATGCTATAGAAAAACATGCTGTATCATTTATAAATAAAGAAAAAAAAGTAAACTCTAAAGAAGAAGCAATTCAGGGTGCTGAAGATATAATCGCTGAAAGAATTGCTGAAGATATTGAAAACAAAAGAAAAATTAAAAATTTTATTTTAAATACAGGTGTAATTACAGTAAAGGGATTAAAAGATAAAGAAAATAGTGTTTATCAAATGTATTATGATTATACGGAATCAATTAAAACTATTAAACCTCATTGTGTATTAGCTATTTTTCGCGGTGATAATGAAAAAGAATTAGCTTTTAAATTTGAATTTAATTTTCAGGATACCTTAAATATCCTTTTAAATAAATACAAACCTAACAATTCATTTTATACAGAAGCCATTGAAGATAGTTTAAAGAGACTTATCATTCCATCAGTAAAAAGAGATATAAAAAACACATTAAAAGAAAATGCTGATTATTATGCCATTGGTGTTTTTGAAAAAAATCTTAAAGCTCTTTTTATGCAGACTCCTATTAAACAGACACGTGTATTAGGTATAGACCCAGGCATACGAACAGGAACAAAAGCTGCAATAGTAGATGAGACAGGAAAATATTTAGCTAATTTCATTTTTAATCAGGAAAAACAGGAAGACTCAATCAGTAAATTAACCCAACACATTAAAAAACACAACATTCAACTCATTGCATTGGGAAATGGCACAGGTTCGCATGAAGTACAAGAGGTTATAGCTAAAACCATAGAACAGCAATCTTTAAATATTTCTTATACAATTGTTTCTGAAGATGGAGCTTCTGTTTACTCTGCATCTGAAATAGCCAGGGAAGAATTTCCGGAACTTGATTTAACTATTCGCGGTGCAATATCTATAGCCAGGCGCATTCAGGACCCTTTATCTGAACTTGTAAAAATTGATTCCAAATCATTAGGCATAGGACTTTATCAACATGATGTAAATCAAAAACATTTATCAGAAAAGTTAAACGAAACTGTAGAATTAATAGTTAATAATGTAGGTGTAAATCTTAATACTTGTTCATGGGCACTCTTGCAATATGTTTCCGGTATTAAAAAAGCAATTGCAAAACGCATTATCAACCAGAGAAACACACAGGGAAAATTCAGAAGCCGGGAAGCTCTAAAACAAATACAAGGTTTAGGAGAAAATATTTTCAAGCAGGCAGCAGGCTTTTTAAAAATCCCTTCAAGCTCAGAACCTTTAGATAATACATGGGTACATCCGGAAAATTATAAATTAGGCCGCATAATTTTAAAAACAATACAATCCGGGGGGAAAATCTCAGCTGACCTGAAAGCTGAATTAAAACAAAAATTTAACACAGGAGATGAAACAATTAATGATATTATTCTGACTTTGGAAAAACCTAATCTTGACCCAAGAGATGATTATCCTAAACCTATACTGCAAAAAAATGTTATAAATTTTGAAAATTTAAAACCTGAAATGATTTTAAAAGGAAAAGTAAAAAATGTAGTAAACTTTGGTGCTTTTATTGATATTGGCATTAAAGAAAGTGCACTTCTGCATATCTCTAATATGAGTGAAAAGTTTGTAAAAGATCCTTTTGATGTTGTACAGGTTGGTGATACTGTTGATGTAAAAATTATTGACATTGACAAAATTCGAAAACGAATAAGCGTAAGTATGGTACTTTAATTATCTATACATAACATCATCGGTAACAAACCAATTTTAAAATGTTATGTTATGCACCGGCACTTTTTTCTTATTAAAATGAAATTGGGACAGCTAAACCCAGTTTATCTAAATTCTCTTTTGCTTCTTCATATTCAGGGTCGTATTCCAGAGCTTTTTTAAATTTACTTTTAGCTTGTTTTTTTAATTTTTCTGCTTCTTTATTTTTTCCTGCTTTTTCTAATTCTTGTGCTTTTTCGATTTTCTCTATACCATCATAATTTTCTAAGGATGCTTTTACTGATCTTGTTTCTATTGCTTTAGCCAGTTGTTTCTTTTCACCTTCTGATAAAGCAATTTCTAAATTCTGTGATATTGCATAAACCAATTCTTTTTCCAACTCAAAAAAGCGTTCTGTGTTACCGGTAATTTCATCAGCTTTAACCATAGTACCTTTCTCAACATGAAATATTTGTGCTTCAATACGTAATGTCCCTTTAAATTCTATAAATGTTCCCATAAGGATGTACTCAGCTCCTAATACTTTACCAATTTCCTGGGCTGTTGTTGTATCAACAATACCTGTTAATCCAAGCTGCTGTTCTTTTAAAATTTCTTTCATTCTTTCACGGCTAACTATTTTAAAAACGCCTATCTTTAAAAGATCTGTCATAAGCATTGAAGATAATCCCATTTCCCATGGATTATATTCTGAAGAAGAACTTTGATTTTTAAATTTTAAAACTGCTAAAGATTTTTGCCTGTTCCTGGGAATATCACGAAGAATTACTTGTTTACCGCCACAGTTCAGGAAAAGCAGAACAACTAATAATATCATTATACAGTACCGCATTTGATTTCTCCTTTATTTAAAATATATTAATTAAAAACAAAACTAAAAAATATCAATTTTTGTTAAAAGATTAAAGAGATACTCAAAGAAACACCAATAAATGTATCTGTTGTTTCTTTTTCAAAAACATCCTGACTATTTTCATCCCATAAAGGCACATTTGCTGTTTTTGATTTTAATTTATTATTTAATGACTGATATCTGACCCCTAATAACATAATAGCTCGTTCACCTGCTCTTAAGCCAATAAAAGGTTCTAATGTAATTCCTATTGATGATAATTTCATTCCCCAGTCTTCAGGCATATTGCTTTTAGATATTTTTTCACCTACCTGGGATTCACTACTTTCCTCCGGCTCATAGGTCCCCTTAAGGAAAACACCTGCAATATTGGCTCCTATAAAAAAACGTCTTATACTATGTGTATAACCTAATCCAACCCCGGGTCCATGGATTGGTGCTTTTATTTTCATTTTTGAACTATGTATTTTAGTATAAATATTATTGGTATTTTCAGTATATAGACCATTTATTTCAGTAGTAAATCCTTGATATTTGTAGCCTGCAAATACCCTTAATTGACCAATAACACGATAAGCTAAAGAAACATCAACATCATATCTTTGTACTGTAAATTTATCATATTGAGTGACTATTATATCAGTAGAATTTTCCCTCCTAATGCCTTGTTTTTTTGACTCTCCTATAAAAATTCCATAACTTATAGCACCTGACAAACTAAAATCACCCTGGATTATACTGAATGTAGGTCCAGCCATAATAGTAGGCTCAAGATTAAAATCAACCTTGGGATTGATCATTTCATGTGTTTGTGTTAAAGGTATTTTAAAAAACGGGTCCCAGTCAACATACCACAATTTTGTTCCACCGGCTATTTTAATAGCTTGCAATTGAACCGTGTATAAAGAAAAAATAATGAAAATAAATAAAAAAAATATAATGATTTTTTTCATAGTAAGTTACTCCTTTTGAAGTTTAATATTTAATATTTAATAGTAATAATTCAGATTTTCTAAAAAAGAATAATATAATATAAATTATGGTGCA
>CBDVEP010000148.1:0-7026 GCA_965373035.1 uncultured bacterium | reverse complement strand
TATATAAAAGGAGTTAATATGGAGTTTAATGAAATAAAAACATCTTTGATAAAGTTAAGCCATGAACTGGAAAAAAACTGGAGGTATCTTTGAAATAGACCAGAAAAAAATAAAACAAGCTGAACTTGAAAAAGAAATTCAGCAGGAAAATTTCTGGCAGCAAAATGAT
Source organism: uncultured bacterium (assembly GCA_965373035.1). GTDB lineage: Bacteria > Spirochaetota > JAHITG01 > JAHITG01 > JAHITG01 > CBDVEP01. Next base: position 6,857 of record CBDVEP010000148.1, on the reverse strand, counting down.
GCCTCAAAAAAATCAAAAAATCATAATGATATTAAAGAAGATATTAATAAATGGGAACAGTTGAAAAAAGACATTAATGATCTTGATGAACTTTTACAATTATGTAAGGAAGAAAATGACATAAGTTCATTATATGAATTAGAACAGGATCTCAAAAAAATAGAGAAAAAATATACAAATTATAAAAAAGAACTATATTTTAAAAATGATTCAGATAAAAAAAACACCTATTTAATAATACATTCTGGAGCAGGCGGTACTGAAGCCTGTGACTGGGTTTCCATGCTTTTTAGAATGTATCTGCGGTGGGTTGAAAGAAAAAACTTTAAATCAGAGATTATCGATCAGCAGCAGGGTGATGAAGCAGGGATTAAGTCTGCCACAATACATATTATAGGTGATAATGTTTCGGGGTTATTAAAATCTGAAAAAGGAGTTCACAGGCTGGTTCGTATCTCACCTTTTGATTCAAATAAAAGGAGACATACTTCTTTTGCTTCTGTTGATATTATCCCTGAAATCGAGGATAGCATTGAAGTAGATATCCAGGAAAAAGATTTAAGAATAGATACTTATCGTTCCTCAGGTGCTGGGGGACAGCATGTAAATATGACAGATTCTGCTGTTAGGATAACTCATATTCCAACAGGTATAGTTGTCACATGTCAGAATGAGAGATCACAGCATAAAAACAAATCAACAGCTATGAAAATTCTCCGTTCCCGGTTATATGAATATTATAAAAAAGAAAAAGAAAAGCAAAGTGAAGATAGAGAAAAACAAAAGAAAAAAATTGAATGGGGAAGCCAGATACGTTCCTATGTCTTTCACCCCTATATTATGGTAAAAGACCATCGCACAAATACAGAAACAGGTAATGGAAATGCTGTTATGGATGGAGATATTGATAAATTTATTTATTCTTACCTTGAAATGTTTTCTTAATTTACAGTATCATCATCCACATGAATACCTAATTTACTAATATCAGGACCGCCGCCTTTTATTTCACCAAAGTTCTTTTCATATTTAATAATATTATCCTGAAAAGCTTTTAAAAACAATTTAGCATTTTTAGGATTTAAGATAACCCTGGAATGGATCCTTGCCTTGGGTTTACCAGGCAGTAACCTTGCAAAATCAAAAATAAATTCTGAATCTGAATGCGACACAATAACAAGGTTAGCATAAACACCTTCTGCAATCTGCTCATTTAATTCAACCTGTATTTCTTTATTATTTCTTTTATTATCCATTTAATACTCCTTTTCTAAAATATTTCTTATCTAATATAATTCATCATTATTGTATTTCAACAAATATTTAAATAATATTTAAATAATTTACTTGAAATTATAATATTCTGTGGTAATATATTAGTATGAAATGGATGTTAGTTATAATATTACTTGTTTTTATAACCAGTTCTTCTTATTCGGAAACATTATTCATAGATGATTTTAATGATGAAACTCAAATCCCTTCAAAAAGTAATATTATCATTCAGGGTGGAAATGTATTTATATCTAATATATCTGCAAGCAATAAGGGATATATAATGAGTATTTTAATTACAAGACAGTCCAATGAACAATGGAACCTTTTAACAACAGATTATGAAATAACTAATAAAAATCCCCCATACCCTCATCCTAAATTAATTATAAAGGTATTGGATAAAAATACAAATGAATTATTATCTAATCAGAATCCTAGTCAAAATAAGAGTATTAATTTAGCAAACTATAATGAGATAAAAATAAACACATCTATTATTTCAAAAGCTATATTAGATTGTGAATCAAAAGGATATGGTACACCCATCTTAAACTCATGGGAAGTAAGTGTTAATATGATTGAATCTTCTATCATTACTAAACATAGTAATACATTTTATGGTGCTCCTTCTCCTTTTAAAATAGATGATACCAGCAGTTTTATCAGGCTTTATTATAAAGATTTTAAAAAAAATTGTTCTGTTACTTTAAAAATTTATGACACTAATTATAGTTTGATAAGAAATATTACAGATAAAAAACGATATTCTTCCGGGCACAGTTTAAATGAAACATGGAATGGAAAAAATGGTAATAATGTTCAGGTTATGAGTGGAGTTTATGTTGCTGTTATAAAAATTAAAAATACTGATGGCACAAGTGAAAATCCTGACCCTTTTATTTTTGCAGTTATACGATAACCTATTTTATTACATTTCTTAATAATTTAGATAATTCACTGTATGTAAATGCTTTTATATTCGGCATTTTTTCTAAAAATTTCTGTGCACCAGGGGTCAGTTCAGCAGGCACTATAAATACTCCTTTTTTTGCCTTTCCCTCTGACATCTCCTGCGTCATATTTCTAAATGGTATCTCTCCTACTTTACCCTGGTCCCATCTCCTGAGTTGAATTAAAGTAATAATTCCAGTTCCATTATTTGTTTTACAAAGATAATCAATCCCATCCCCATCTACAAAATCAACCAGAGTAGGCTTGAAATTTTCTTTTATAATTGTATAGCCTAATTTCTCTACTATTTTTTTCCCGGCATTTTGAAACTCTCCCCTTGCCAACTTCATAAAATCTTTTATAAATGATGTAGAAATAACTTTCTTTGCTTCTTTTGGAATGCTTTCTATTTTATCCTTGCCTGTTAAAATTTCCAGGTTAAAAGGTTTAGAACTTGTCAGTCCACTTTGTTTCCATAAAAAATTATTAGGAATAAAGGATTTCATCCATTCATTTTTTATTTCAGAAAATATTTTAGCATATTTATCCCCTTCATTTCCATCTTCTTTCATTCCCAGCATATGCTGTGCAGCTTTATAATATGAAGTTATGGCTGGTGAAAAATCCGAAACATCCTCTTGTTCTTCTTCTGTAGCTTCATCTTTTCGCTTTCTAAAATAAATATAGCTGATAAGGTCATCTATATATTCAAAATAACTGTCAATTGTTTTTAAAACAATTAATTTTTCTTCTGCTAAAACCCAATTATTTTTTAAAATATTAATAATTCCATAATCATATAACAATTGCTTATATTCTTCAATCATGGAATTTGATTTTACAAATTCAGTCCCTGTATCAAAAATCTCCTTACAATCATTTATTTTCCCCTGTAAAAAATAACTCATCCCAATTAAACGATAACAAAAATATTTCCTCTGCTTATCATCTGTTTTCTTTAAAATTTCAAGGAGAAGGTCAATAGCTTTTTTATAAACCTTTCCCTGGAAGTATGAAACTCCAAGATAAAATTTAATCTGTTGATTTTCCGCAGCTAATTTCAATGTTTCCTGAAATAAATTAATGGCATTATCTAAATTGTTTAACTGCAACATACAAAGCGCAGCATTTATTCTTGCATTTATATCATTAGGTCGGGATCGAATAGCATTTTTAAAAAACTCAATAGCATCATCATATAATAACTGACCTGCATAAATCAAGCCAATATAATTATTGGCAGTATAATCACTTTTATAAATGCTTATTACTTCCTTAAAAGAAAAATATGCTTCTTCCAATTTATTCAGATTAAATTGAATCTCACCTAGTTTTTGCAGGATAGCCATCTTATCTATCTCCTGACTGAATTTATCAATTTCAAGGACACATTTAAAATGTTCTTCTGCTTTTAATGCTACATCTTTTTTTAAATAAAGATTGGCTAACTGGAAATGAGCTTCATAATTATCAGGATTATTTTCAATTTCCCGATTAAATTCAAGTAATGCTTCATCTAAATTCCCCTGCACTAAAAATTTATTACCTTTGTTCATGGGGCTGAACTTAGGGGCTAAATAAAAAATAAAAAAAGCAAATGCCCCAAGCAGTACTTCTAAGAATAAAATAAGATAGATCACATATTACTCCTTGTGTTTTTCATTATTATCGTCAAATTATATTTTTCCCAAAATATTAGAAGGAACATTATTGTTAATATTATTTTTTCTTTTTAATTTTTAAAGCTTTATTTACTACGTTTAACAGGTTGTTTATGGAAAGCGGTTTTTCAAGGAAATCAAAGGCATAAGCTTTTATAGATTTTAAAGCTGCCTCACTATACTGATGACCGGAAATGATAACCACAGAAATATCCAAATCCATATCTGTTATTTTCTGCAGTACATCAATTCCAGTGAGCCCTGGCATCCAGATATCTATAATGGCAACATCTATGTCCTTTTCCCTACAGATAGATAATCCTTTTAATCCAGAGGCACTATTATAAACAACATGACCTTCATCAGTTAAAATATCATTAATTGTTTCCCTGATATTTGGTTCATCATCACAAATTAATATATTAGCCAAACAACTTCCCTCCATTAAAAGTGGATAATTCATAATATTCAATTTAAACCTGAAGTCAATTGCTTATTATAATAATGAAATTGGGTCCACATCAATTATAACATTTACGGTTTTGTAACGGCGTTTGATCTGCTGAAGGGCATCCTTTATACTGCTCATCTTTTTACTTTTAATTAAAATTTGATATCTAAACTTATTTTTTATCTTACTTAAAGGAGATGATATAGGACCTAACAATTCAACTTGCGGGTCAACAAGATATTTTTTTATAATTTTAAAAACATTTTCTGAAGTATCAATAACTGCTTTTAAATTAATATCTTCAAAAGTTATTTTTACTAATCTATAAAATGGAGGATAATGCAATTGTTTTCTTAATTTTAATTCTTCCTGATAAAATTGTTTAAACTTATAACTGGTAGCACATTTTATTGAAAAATGCTCCGGCACATAACTCTGTATAAGTACTTCACCTATTAATTTATTTCTTCCTGCCCTGCCTGATACCTGTACTATTAAATCAAAAACATTTTCAGACGCTCTAAAATCAGGCAAATTTAAAATATCATCAATAAATAAAATTCCGACCAATGTCACATTTGGAAAATTCAATCCCTTTGATATAATCTGAGTACCTGTTAAAATATTTATATTGTTATTTTCAAAATCAGAAATAATTTCTTTTAATTTGCCCTTCTTCCGGCTTACATCAAGATCTAACCTTGAAATAATTTTATCTGTAAAGACCTCTTTTAATATAGTCTCAATCTTCTGGGTGCCTGCTCCTTTATCTGAAAGAATAGCAGAACCACATTTTTCACACTTTTTCTGATAAGGCTTTTTAAAACCACAGTAATGACATATTAAACTATCTGTTGTTTTATGATATGTTAAAGAGATATTACATTTTTCACAATTAAATACAGCACCGCAATCCTGACAGACAATATAGTTGGAAAAACCTCTCCTGTTTAAAAATAATAATACCTGCTCTCCGCAAGACAAATTATGATTAATTTTATTTATTAATATTTCTGTTATAGGATATTTTTTGGAAAATCCCTCAATCTCTTTTAAATCAACGACCTGAAATTTTGGTAAAGGATTTTTATTGAATCGTTCCATCAGTTTAAATAACTTAAACTTATTTTCCATTGCATAATAATAAGTTTCTACAGAAGGAGTTGCACTGCCCATAACCAATAAAGCATTCTCTTTCTGGGTTCTGACATAAGCAACCTGTCTTGCATGATAACGGGGAGTCTGGGAAGATTTATAACTGCTATCATTCTCTTCATCAACAATCACAAGCCCCAAATTGTTTAATGGAGCAAATATAGCTGACCTCGCTCCTATAACTATATCAATCTCATTTTTAACGATTTTATGCCAGAAATATAGTTTCTCTTCACGCTTTATATAACTATGTATAACAGCAATCCTATTATAATCAAATCTTTCAATTATTTTTGAAATTAACTGCTGGGTAAGAGAAATTTCAGGTACCAGGTAAATAACCTGCTTTTTTTTTTAATATACTCTTCAATTAATGAAAGATAAATTTCTGTTTTTCCACTACCAGTAATACCATAAATTAAAGCTGATTGAGGAGGAATTAATTTTAGTAATTCATTAAATATTTTCTGCTGATTTTCGGTTAAAAGAATTTTCTTTTTATTACTCTTTTCATTATCAAATTGATAAGGCTTTACTTTAAAGCTTCCGGGAGTCATAATTTTTAAAACTTCGCCAAGTGTGGCAAAATAATATGAAGATATCCATTGGGCAAGTTCCAAATTTTTTTTATTAAATAAAGGAATAGGATCTTTTACATCCAATATTTTTTTTAATTTATTTAGCTTTATATTATTTCTTAGTTTATTTTCTTTTCCAATAATATATCCATAAGTAATTCTATTATTAAAATCAACTTCAACTCTTTTTCCAATCTCAATTTCTTTTATTAATTCATCAGGAACAGAGTAATAGTAAAACTTATTAACTGGAACAGCAAATATGATTTTTACAAACATAATATTTAATTTAAAGATTACATTCTTTTTTAAAGAGTTTTAAATATTCCCATACTGGCTTTTTTAACGAGGTATTATTAAAAATTTCAACAGGATTATTTGTAAGAAAAATATTGCAATCCTTATATTTATATTGATTAGAAAAAGTATTACATTTCATTTCTAATTCTTTAAAAAACAGTTCATAGCTAAACATACCAAAAATCAGGATCTGTTTTGGAGCAACAAGGTTTAGTTCCTTAAAAAAAAACTCTTTATACTTATCCTTGTTTTTAAAAAAATTATTTTTTAAAATACATTTCATACTATAAGTAATATATGTATTTTCAGGGGAAAGATTAACAGATCGTAATATTTTATAGAGTAATTCATTAATTTCTTTTTCATCCTCCTGTCTGTATTCTTTATATAAAAAGAAAGTATCAAGTATAACCATTGTATCAGCATTATAATTCTGATTTATATAAAAAGATGTTCTTTTTTTTATAAATTCACATTTTGCAC
>CBDVEP010000147.1:0-7137 GCA_965373035.1 uncultured bacterium | reverse complement strand
TTCAGTTCATCTATTAAATCCTTTTGCTGTGTGTCTGCTTCTTCGTAATAATTGTCGCTCATCACTTTTGGAAATGCTTATGTTGAACAAGGTCTTCTGGAAGAAGCCATAAAAGTATATAAAAATGCTATAAAATACAAAAAAGATGATGCAATAGCTTATTATAATCTTGGATTAGTTTATGCTGAACAAGGTCAGCCAGAAGAAGCTATAATCTCATATAAAAATGCTATCAAATACAAAAAAGATTATGCAATAGTTTATTATAATCTTGGATTAGCTTATATTGATAATGGCCAGCCAGAAGAAGCTATAAAGGCATATAAAAACGTTATAAAATACAAAAAAAAATTTTAAAAAATTTGTTATAATTTGGGAGATTTAAGTGCTTACATAGACAAGCGAGAAGAAACTATAAAGACATATAAAGACGCTATAAAATACAAAGAAGATATTGTAAAAGCTTATTATAATCTTGGATTAGCTTATGCTCAAAAAAGCCAGTTCAAAAAAGCTACAAAGATGTATAAAAAAGCTATAAAATACGAAAAAAAATATGCAAAAGTTTATATTAATCTTGGAAATACATATGTTGCCCTAGACAAGCGAGAAGAATCCATAAATGAATTTAAAAATGCTATAAAATACAAAAAAGATATTGCAAAAGCTTATTATAATCTTGGATTAGCTTATGCTCAAAAAAGCCAGTTCAAAAAAGCTACAAAGATGTATAAAAAAGCTATAAAATACGAAAAAAAATATGCAAAAGCTTATTATAATCTTGGAAATAGGTATGCATCCCTAGACCAACAAGAAGAAGGCATGAATGAATTTAAAAAAGCTATAAAATATAAAGAAAATATTGCAGAAGCTTATTATAATCTTGGATTAGCTTATGCTCAAAAAGGCCAGTTCAAAAAAGCTATAAAAGAATATAAAAAAGCTATAAAATACAAAGAAGATATTGCAGAAGCCTATAATAATCTTGGCTTAGCTTATGCTCAAAAAGGCCAACCAGAAGAAGCCATAAAGTCATATAAAAACGCTATAAAATATGAAGAAGATTATGCAGAAGCTTATTATAATCTTGGAGTAGCTTATGATAAAAAAGACCAACCAGAAGAAGCTATAAAGGAATATAAAAACGCTATCAAATACAAACCAGATTTTAATGAGGCCCGTCATAATCTTCAAGAAACATATAATAAAATGAAAAAAAATAAAGGTAAGAAATAAGTCAGGTTATCGCTAAATTGAAATTTTTATAAAAAAATATGCAAATAAAAAAGCAGGAATTAAAGATTTTTATTGAATTTCTCCAATTTTGCGATAACCTGAAGTACCCGATACTTTTATATATCCGCTTTTTAATATATCCTGTTAAAAAGATGATAATCCTATTGCTCCAATAACACCACCTATTATTGAAAAAAATGATAGTATTTTAAAAATTAATATTAATTATCCCCGGTATAAAACAAGTAAACACACAACATCCAATTAAAGTATATGTATATGATAAAACGAATACAAATCCTGAAGATACTACAATTGTATATTCACTTTCATCACCAAAAGGCATTATTATAATTAAAAATATACAATTTTCACCTTTTTATGTTTTAGTATCAACAGAATAACTATATAGTTCTGCATCATGCAGACCTTGTATTTCATAAGCAAGACCACCATGATAATATCCTTATGTTTTGCAGTATTAAGAGCTTAAAATTATTCAGGTATAATTGAATTTTTTTTAATATCCTAATATCCATAGTATAACCTACTATTATTTACAGCATTACTTTTTAATTTTTATTAACAAGACGAGCCTTAATTTTTATTATATTAATAAGAATCAGGCTGGAACAGTACATTTATCAATGATAAACACTGATTGCCTTATATAGATAAAAAGTGAGAATGAGAATTACAGAAATTATATCACCATTCATCGCGTTCTTCTTTGATTTTTGCGTCTTCAATTACTTTATCAAGATAATCTATAAATTCATCTATCCATCTTATGATATTTTTGTCTGTTTCATTTTTTTTATAATCTAATAATATTTTCTTTTCTTCAATAAAATGTGAACTTGTTGGCCCAGTCCACCCTCCAGTATAAAAATTCATCATTAAAGCACTTTTTACATTTTCGATATCACCATATTTCATTAATAATTCCCTTGTTAAATTACCTTTGGATAAATTAGATGGAACACATTCAGCAATATATTGAGCTCTAATTTTTTTATCTTCATCTATCCATTTGAATATATCATCTTTTAAAAAAACTGGTAATATACCTGTATATTCTTCTTTAAAACTCATTTTTCCTTCAAGCCACATTTTAATAGCATATTCTAATTTATTATTTTTTAATTTTAGATATTTAATTACGATTTTCCAAATTTCTTTTGGATAAGTATAAGTAATTTCATTAAGTAATTCATAAGGTGGTGAATAATAATTAAATAAATAGCAATCTTTATCAAAATTTTTTATAATAATTTCTGCTATTTTTATTGATTTATTAGAATATTTTTGTAAATATTTTTTACCTAATTTAGTCCAATAATATTCAACCATTGTATCACTTTTTTCTTTAGTATTCTCCTTAAACCATAAATCATTAATTAAAATATCTTTTGTTATTTCCTCTGGCAAATATTCCCTATTTTTTTCATTATCGAAATAATGATAATATATGGTTAAAGCAACAGATAATCCGGAAAGTTCCTTGGTATTTAATAAATATTTTATTAAATCAAGAAAAATTTCTAAAGAGATTTCTTTGGTTACATTACCATATCTAAATATAGAAAAAGTATCCGTCTTAATGATTATTTTTTTTGCTAATTTAAGTATTCTTATTACTCCCTGATCAGATAGATATGTTTTCAAAGAGATTTCAGGTATCCAAGTATTTAATTTGTCATCATTTACAAAATCATCCAATAATCTTTCGAATTTAATAGGATCAGTTGAATAAATAGAATTTAGATATCCACTTAAAAAAGATACATCTGGATTATCTTTTATTTTTTTAAAAGTATCAATTAAAATTTTTAGTAATGAAAAATTTTTATCAGCATTTCCGAGTTCTACTCCAAAAAAGTATCCATTTTTAGCATTTGAAGTCATCAGCCATGATAATTCTTTCATTAAAAGATTTTTATCCTTAATTACATCTTTTACTAAATCCTTAATTTGATTCTTGAATTTTTTATCTTCTTCAGAAAACGACTTTCCTTTTTTATAAAACCCTTCATAACGGATATTCATTCCTACATGTCTTTTTAATAAAGAGCTGAAATCATCACCAACAAGTTTATTTTTTAATTCCTGCCATTTATTCAAAATTTCTGGCTTCATCTTTTTTCCATCGAAATATATTATTGAAGAAATTGACTCTAATACTGGTTCCTCTGTTGAATAATTATTTTTAATTATATAGTTAATTCCTTCTATTAACATATCTGTAAAATTTTGATAAATAGCCAATTCTCTTAATCTTCTTAATATTATTTCTATTATCAGCTTTTTTTCATCTTTTTCAACAACCTTTATGAATTTAAATAATAAATTCCATACTCTAATATATGAATCCCATAATTCTTTATATGTCCGAGGAGCCCATAATTCTGGTGTTTTTTTTAATCCTTGGTACTCACTTCCTATATGCCTTGTAAACATTTGAGTTTGTAAAGCTGAATCACATGCTTTTATCCCTATAATTCGTTTTTCTTTTGATTCTGATTTTAATACTTCTTCTAATAATTCAAATCGCTCCTCTGAAGATGCTTCTGTTGTTGCAACTGGTCTTGGCCCTTGTTTAAATCTACTAGTAAATATTCCTGTAGCATTATTTGAATAGGATTCGTTTTCAGCTTCAGCTAATGCTAATAGCAATTTCATTCCTTCATTAAATAAATTTCTCCATACTATTATCCTCTCTAATGCCCAAATAATAAATCTTCTACCATTTTGAAAATTCAATAATTCTTCTTTTGTTTTATTTCTAAATAATCTCTGCAAGCATTTTAAAGCATATTTAGGACTAGCAATTGTCAAATTTAAAAAAAAATCACCCCCAGGTTTTGAATCTAAAAACTTGTAATCTTTAAATGGTCCATCAGGTCCTAAAATATCTTCAACAACTTTTATTGCTATTTTTGATTCAACTGCATACTTAAACATATCATTAAACCATATTTTTAACTGATTTAAAGATTCCTCTGTAATACCATCTTTTTTATCTTTATCGCATAGTTGAAAGAATTGATTGAAATTAAAATTTGAAGCACTTCCTATATTATTCCAATATTCAATCCACAGATAAATATGTAGCAATTTTGGTGTTATATAAAGTGTCTTACTACCTTGTAAAATCTTTCGTAATTTAAATTCTTTTATTATATCAATAAAATCTCCCCATTTAATACTATGATTTTCTTCGATTTTATTAAAAATGAATTTTAATTCATTTTCAAATGGCGGACCAAAACCAAACTTTTTAAATAAACTTATATATCTAAGAATATTTCTTTTCTTTTTTTCTTCTGAACTATTAGGATTATTTTTTCCTGCAATGTATATTCCCCATACATCAACCTCATCCGGAGTTTTTAATAAATTTTCCGAATTTATAGATAAATTTTTTCCCAATATATGTGCTACTCTTGGAGAACCACTACAATATTCAGCCCATCTATTTACATTCTCATCTTTTCCAAGATATGAATAAAAAATATTTTTAATTTGTTCGTTTTCTAATGGTAAAATATCTATTATATCTGTTTGTTCAGTAAACTCAGGATATTCATCAAAGATTGTCACGAGCTTTATATTTGGTAAATTGTTTTTAATTTTATTCCAAATTTGTGAAGTAGCCGCTTGGTTACATTCATCAACTACTAATATTATAGAATAATTATTTATATCAATAGTAGAGCCAAAAATAAATTTATCATTATATAATTGTTCGGGTGATTCATAATAAATAGTTATGGGGGCTAAATCGTCTTCTTTGATCGCTTCAAGAGTTATCCTGGTTTTTCCTATACCCGGTTCACCTAATACTCTAATGGGATTATTTATTCTCTCTCTTCTTAATTCTTCTTGAAGATTTAATAAATATTGTTTTTGGTTTTCTCCTTGAAAAAATGGAACTTTCATATCTTGCCAATTAGACCATGTATTATAAGTACAGAAAGAAAATAGCTTTCTTGATATTAATTCTAATTTTAATGCAGGAAAGGATTCAAAGAAACTTATTATTTGATTTTGGCGCCAAATATAAATTTTAGATTTTTCATAGTTTATATTTATTTTTTTCAATTTTATAATAAATTTATTTTTGATTGCATCTTCAACTGGTTCAGGATTATCCCAACCAAAAAGCACAATAACTAAATGACCATTTTTTTTAAGACAAGAATGTATTCTATGTTTTAATTCTTTTGGTTTATTATTCTTTTTTTCTTCAATTGATTGTTTTTTAAATAGTATTTCATTAATATTTACATCATGATTTATATTAAAATTTCCAGTTTTTATTTGATATCTTGTAAATCCCTTTTTTATAATACCTTGGTCAGAATCTTTCTCAACATTATTTATTTCAGCATCAATTCCACCATCCGCTACATTAATAGCAGACGGAACATTTATTAAAGTTTTTGATATTCCATTAGCTGTTGCTTCAGCCCATAATAATCTTCTGAAAACTTTTACTGCTTCTATAGGATTAAGTCTATTTAAATCATCATTAGTAAGTGTAAATAAATTTAACATTTATTTCATTTCCTTTTAAATATATACTTCATAAATTTATTAATTTTATTTAAAAAATCAATTTAATAATAAAAAAATTTTTATATAATGAATTCAAAAGTCACAAAGTTCTTAAATGTATAAAATCACATTTAAAACTAATTAAAATCCGATGTTTATTTAAAGCTATTTTCATCACATTAATAATGTCTAATTAAATCCAAACATTTTATTTTTTAGCTAACACGCACTCGAACTCCAATCCCTAACACCCATAGAGCAGGGAAAAGATATAATCCTTTTTATATAAATTTTTTGTAAAAAAAGAAAAAAGGAGTAGCTTCCTGTCATGCCCAGAAAAAATTTCGTGTTTTTTCTGGACATGACATTTTGGGCCAGAGCATCACAGGACGTGATGCTCTGGGGGTCGGTGAATAGACATAACATTTCAGGGAAGCGGAGGGAACAGTCATCTTTCATCATGGAGCTTTTGGTAATTCAAATGTATTGGGAATTCCCATGATGAAAGATGACTGTTCCCTCCATCACTTTAATATGGCAATTACATTACGAAAATGAGGGATAAGTTAAACATTCAAATTTTTTTTAAACCTTCATCATGCTGTAAAACAAACAAGCAACAGCCAGAGAGTTTCCTGCCGATATATCTGTTACCGATTTGCTAACTCATAAAACATGAGGTAGGAGACTCTCGGTCTATGAAGACTAAAGGGCATATCATTTTTTCATCATGGGAATTAACAACACAAATAAATTGCCAGAAACACCATGACGAAAAAATGGTATTCCCTGTGCGTTCAGATTAGAATTCAGCGGGATGTTCGGGCTATAGAGACAAGAGGTCAGAGGGAAATCATCTTTTACCAGTACCTGTTATAACAATACATCAGGTGAAAGGAATAGTATTGGTGTTAGTATCAGTGTTGATATTTGTACTGGTAAAAGATGATTTCCCTCTGGGCGGTCGTGCTTTTTAACTTGAGGTGTCATCACATTTCTGCACTGATGGATTGATTTCACCAATTGAATTAATTTAACCTATGAAATTCCAACACCATTGAATTGCCAAAAACACAGTGCAGAAATGTGATGACGACGGGCTTGCTCTGGAGACTTCAGCAAAGCAGAACAGTGGATGAGGGTATCATTATTTTTTTAATTATACCCGAATCCACTGTTCTGCGACTGTTTTGGCTTTATCTTGCTTATTTTTTTGTCAATGAATACTTATATTCACTTTTTAAAAGCTGACACCCATTTTTATTCTGATAATCTTTATTATATTACTTTCATTCCGCAGGTTAAAAACCTGCTATTTTTTTAATTTAATATTTAAAATTA
>CBDVEP010000146.1:0-7217 GCA_965373035.1 uncultured bacterium | reverse complement strand
TATTCTTTTTTAGAAAATCTGAATTATTACGAAGAAGAAGATACTAAAAAATAAGAAAACACAGAAATAATTTTTTTATGTAGAAGAAGTTTTTAAGGTGTCAGGTCAGGGCATTTGATATTTATTTAGAAATGTCAAATGCCCTGACCTGACACCATTTACTGTAAATTTTCTGCAATTCTTTATCCTGGGGATATTTATTAATTAATTGATTTAATTTTGATAATGCTTTCTTTTCATCAAATCGTTTCTTAGTATAATCCATATTACAATAAATGGCTTTATTGAACCACTGAAAAGAGTCATTATAATTTCTCATATAAAAATCAGTCAAAGCAAGATTAATAAGAACTTTGGGATATTCATTATTTAAATGATAAGCTTTTAAGAAATACTTTTTTGCCTTTTTAAACTGATTTTTTTTATAATAAATAATACCAATATTATTATATACATGAGATAACATAGGATTGAATTTAAGAGCTAAAAAATAATTCTTTAAAGCAAGTTTATAATGCCTTAAATTATAATTTATAAATCCAAGTGTATTAAAATAATCAGCTTTTTCGTTTTTAGATTGAATGTTATTATCAATACTTTCAATAAGTGAGTAAGCTTTATTAAATTCTTTTATATGAATTAAATAATGTATTTCAACCATGGTGATATTGTTTTTTGCAAGACATGTAAAAAGAGGAATAATGAAAAAAAATAATAATAATAAAATCGCTCGAATTATATTCATAAATTATCCATAATATAAATATTAAAAATAAAAAATCAAATAAAAATCACTTCTTGACATTAAAATAATTTTTTATATTATATGCAAAGTTATGGACATTATTAAAATAATCCTTCTAATAATGTTTTCTTATTTAATTGGAGCTATTCCTTTTAGTTTTATTTTATGTAAAAAATTAAAAAATATTGATATCAGAACAGTAGGAAGTAAAAATGTTGGTGCGACTAATGCTGCCCGGATTTTAGGAAAAAAATGGTTTTTTATTATAATGTTAATGGATGCTTTTAAAGGCTTTCTTATAGTTTTTTTTACACAATATTTAATAAGTCATCATTTCATCAAACCATTTTCTTTCTTACCTATGTTAATCAGTATCAGTGTTATTTCAGGACATACTTTTCCAATCTACCTTAAATTTAAGGGTGGAAAAGGTGTTGCTGTTTCAGCAGGAGTACTTTTAGCTTTAGACTGCAGGCTGATGCTTTTACCCATACTTGTTTTTATCCTTGCAGTGGTAATCTCACGGTATATTTCACTGGGCTCTACCCTGGGAAGTTTACTTCTGCCTATCTCTGTTCTTATTTTTTATCAAAATAATATGGATTATTTCCTGTTTTTTTTCTGCTTTATTATATCTCTTTATGTTATTGTTAAACATAAGGAAAATATAAAAAGAATCTTTAAAGGAACAGAAAGAAAATGGGGAGAAAAAATATAAATAAGCTATTAAATGAGGTACATGGTGAAAAAATATTTTATTAAAAATGAGAAGATTGGTATCCTTGGTGCTGGCAGTTGGGGAAGCACACTTGCTTGTTTACTTTCAAATAGACATACGGTTAAAGTATGGGAATTTGATAAAGAGCAATGCAAAAAAATAATAAAACATAAGGAAAATAAAAAATTCCTGCCGGGCATTAAACTTCCTGCTAAAATTTTATTTTCAAATGATATTAATGAAATATTGCATGATTCAAATATCATAATCATTGCCCTGCCTTCTCATACTATCAGGTCAAATTTAAAAAAATGCTCTTATCTTTTAAAAGATAAAATATTAATCAGTGTTTCTAAAGGCATTGAAAATACAACATTAAAAAGAGTATCTGAAATTTTATATGATGAAACCATGAATAAAAAAATTGCAGTTTTATCAGGTCCATCACATGCAGAAGAAGTAAGTAAAAACATACCAACTACTGTTGTTATTTCTTCATACAGCTCTAATGAAAAAATGCTTAAATATTTACAGAAAATTTTTATTACAGAAAATTTCAGGGTTTATACTAATAAAGATATTATTGGAGTAGAACTGGGCGGTGCATTAAAAAATATTGTTGCTATTGCATCCGGCATTTCAGATGGACTTGGGTTTGGTTCTAATACAAAAGCTGCTATTATGACCAGGGGTATGACAGAAATCCGCAGGCTGGGAATAAAAATGGGAGCATACCCTGAGACATTTGCAGGGCTGGCTGGAATTGGTGATCTTATAGCAACCTGTATAAGTAAATACAGCAGGAATCGATTTGTAGGTGAAGAGCTGGGAAAAGGTAAAAAATTAGTGGATATTTTAAATAATATGGTTATGATTGCAGAAGGAGTAAAAACAACATTATCTGTATATAATTTATCTAAAAAACATAAAATCAGTATGCCTATTACTGAAGAAATATTTAATATTATTTATAGAAAAAAAAATACTAAAAAAGCTGTAAAGTCTTTAATGTTAAGAGAACCAAAACCTGAAATCTGGTGATATGTAATGAAAAAAATTAAAGAAGATTTTATTCATTCTTTAACTCACATTGGGCTGCCTGAAACTGATGCTAAAAAAATAATAAATTTATTTATAGATAACATAATCCATCCTTTAATAAATAAAGATGAAGTTCATCTTGTTAATTTTGGAAATTTTAAAGTTGTAAAAAAGAAAAAAAAATCTTTTATTAATCCAAAAACAAAACAAGTATCGTATATAATAGGAGAAAATAAAGCAAAATTTATTCCATCTAAAAATTTAACAAAATATATTAATCATGGCGAATTATAATCCAAAACAAACTTATTTTACTATAGGTGAAGTCAGCCAGATTTTAGGAATTCAACAGCATGTATTGCGTAATTGGGAAAAAGAAATAGGTTTTTTAAAGCCTAAAAAAAAAGAGTCAGGGCATCGTTTATATAACAGAAAAGATCTGGATATTGCAATTAGAATTAAAGAACTTCTTTATGATGAACTTTATACTATTGCCGGGGCAAAAAAACGCTTATGGTATGAATTAAAAAGAAATGAACTTCCTCCACTTTCATCAATAATTAATAAAATGAAAAATGAACTCACAGAACTTCAAAATCTTTTAAACTTCTCTAAAGGAAAATTCTAAAACCACGATGATAATAATGAGTAATCAATCAGAAGTCGAGAGAAATTTTGTAGGGTAGGGTTTAAACCCTACCCTACAAATGAAAAATATAAATTTAATGAATAAAATTTTAATTTTTCCACAGTTTCCCATTGACTTTAGAAGGAGTTTTTATGAAAAGGCATTTAACAGAAAAATACAAAGCATTATCAGAATCAATTTTCAGTACAAACAAAAGAGATTGTGTAGGAGAAAAAATTTACGATATTTTTCATTCCAGTAAAAATATTTTATGATAATTAATTTTATTATTACTCTTTATTTTTATGAATTTTTTTTAATAGTAACTATAATTAATTTTCTCTTTTCTTTAATTGTATTCCCTCTGCCCTTTCTCGGAAAATATCTGCACATATCCTTAAGTTTTTTTTCTAAATATTTTTTATTATTTATCTCCGGCTGCAGACTGGAAATATTAAACAAATTAAATATTGATAAAAAAGCTCCTCTTCTGATTATCTGTAATCACCAGAGTTTATTTGATATTATTATCCTGTTTTCTGTTTTTTTAGGGAAAATTCAATTTAAATGGATAATAAAAAAATCCCTGTTTGACATACCCCTTTTTGGCTTTATTATTAAAGAAGCAGGGTACATTAAACTTAATAGAAAAAACAAATACAAGGCTTATAAAGCCATAAAAAAAGCAATCCATTATATGAATAATAATATTTCTGTTATGATTTTTCCTGAAGGAACAAGGAGTTTAACAGATACAATTCAGGAATTCAAATCAGGTAGTATGGTTATAGCCACTCATACAGGAAGCCGTATTTTACCTATTATATTAAAGAATACTCTTTATATAAAAAGTAAAAAATCCTTTTTTATTCAACCTATGCCAATAAAAATAAAAATATTAGACATGATATCTGTAAGTAGTAAAATGAAAAAAAATCAAAAAGCAATGCTTGCTTCTATTCAAAAAAAGATGCTGAAAGAATATAAAAAGATTTAAATGTATATTAAAACTATAAATAGTAATCAGTTGCTGGTTCGAGTTTCACAACTCGAACCTCTTGTTTATGGTTCGGGTTATGAAACCCGAACCAACAAAGTTGAAACCCGAACCAACAAAGTTGAAACCCGAACCAGCAAAGTTGAAACCCGAACCAGCAAAGTTATAAATAGTAATCAATTGTAAATCAGTAGTAACTTATATAAACTACCTGCTCATTATTAGCGGGAATATTTTCCCATTAACTTACCTTCAGATAGAATGTGCCCTTCCATTGCTTTGACAAGTTCTGATTTTGTTGCTCCTGGATTAAGATCAATAACCATATCAAGCGCATAAATTTTAAAAAAATATCGATGTGCAACTCCAGGAGGAGGACATGGACCACCATAACCTATTCTTCCAAAATCATTAATCCCTTGCTTTGCACCATTTGGAAGCTCTTTTTCAGTTGATATTTTTTCTTTAATTTCCATTATATCCGCAGGTATATTAAAAATGACCCAATGAACCCATGTTCCAGCAGGTGCATCCGGATCATCACAAATAAGAGCAATAGTTTTAGTGCCCTCAGGCACTGATGACCATTTTAATAAAGGGGAAATATCTTCACCATCACAAGTATATTGTTTTGGGATTATGCCCCCTTCTTCAAAAGCAGAACTTATAATTTGAATAACCATAATTCTACCTCCTTTTACTTTTAAATTAATTTTATTGTTACCATTACAAGCAAATAATAAAAAACAAATAATTAATAAAAATATAAATTTTTTTATAAACATACCCTTATAATAGTTTTTAGATAATAGTTATTAAGGCTGTACCATACCCTATATTATATAAAAACTGTAGTGTAAGGGTCGATAGACCCTGTAATTAAAGGCTTTATTTAATGGTTACGTGGTCTACCAACCTCCCTTATCCCTGGATAAGGCCTTCACTACAGTTATAAGACAGCCTTAATTAATTTTTAGCATGATATTGCGGATATACTTTTTTAAATGATTTTACAATAGCAATAAGAATGGGATTTGTTAATGTGCCTGAATAAGTCATCAGGCCAGGCTCCTGCCTGTTTGCCAGTACTGCAAAAGAAAAAGCTTCATTAAATTTTTCTATTATAATATAACCAATAACTGTATTTACTCCTCTAACAGACAGTGTCCCTGTTTTTACCAGTATCTTTAAATTATCAGGAGGAACAGGTATCATAGCATGCGGATGATGCCCCTGTCTTGCTAAAGTTGGGAGAAAGGCTTTTCTGATTTTATTGTCTTGATGAAAATAACTTAAAGCCTGTGTAAATTGATAAGCAGAAAATCTATTTTTAACTGATAAACCGCTTGCATCGTCAATATTAAATTGACCCTGAAGCTTAATTTCTTTAATACAAAAATCTCTCAAAACCTCAAGCCCTTTCTGCCTTGTTCCTGGCACAGAATGAAATTCAGCACCAAGGTTTTTATTTAATAATTCAGCAATAACATTATTACTTTCCTGATTCATAACCTGAACAGCTTCTTTTAATGCAGATGAATTCATTTCCATTAATATTCTTGCTTTTTTTGGAGCTTTTTTCTTTTTAATAATGCCTTTGATAATGAGCCCTTTCTTCATACAAATTTCTTGGAATAAAGTTGCTCCATAAAGACCAGGCCGCGAGACTCCCAACCATACATAATGATATTTTTTATCCCACCCGGTAATAGTACCTTTAATAGTAAAATGGTCACCCCAATTATATTGATGATAAATCATTTCAGGACGACCTGGAGTATCTACAGAAGATATCTTAACATTATATGTTAATTTGGCATAAGATGTTTCAGGTATCAATCTTAATTTTGGAGGCGGACCATTGTCAATAGAAATATCAATCCAGTTATAATTTACTGTTAAGGCACATGGAGGAGCATACAGATTACGGGCATTAGGCGGATACCTATTTTTTTCTTCATCTAAATAAGAAATATCATAGCAAATATCACCATTAATTTGAGCTATTCCCATAGCTTTTAATTTTTCTACAGCAGTTTCTAAATGGGAAATTTTAAGCGAGGGATCACCATGTCCGCAAATATATAAATTGCCTTTTAAAATTCTTTTCTCAATCTTTCCATCAGTCATCAATGGAGTTTTAAAAATGTAATCAGGACCAAATTTAATTAAACTTATTGCTGATGGTATTACTTTTAATGCTGAAGCAGTAATATAAGGTTTATTTTCATCTATATTAAAAAGAATATTTTTTCTATCAATAGTAGATATTTGAATTCCTACATTAACATTATTATATATGTCATTTTTTAAAACATTATAAATTGAATCTGTTAAACAACCTTGTAATAACTTTAGACGCTTGATAGGAATAGATTTAATATCATTTTTTTGGCATGCAATAAATAAAAATAATAAAAAAAGAAGACAATGTTTAATTTTTAATTTCATTATAAAAATAATATTTATCGCATTGATTCTCCAAGTCTTTTCGAAGCTTTTTGTACTTCAGGCTTGGTTGCATATTCCACCATTTTATGCATGGATACTTCTCCCATCTTTGACCCAATCTCAGCCATTTTAGCTATGCTATCCCTTAATTCAACAGGGGGTTCTTTCTGATTTTTTAATTCAGGATATTTTTTTTCTAACTCCTTCATTTTTGGTATAAATTTTTCCATCTGTTCAGCCAGCCTATTAATAGCATTAGCAACATCTTTTGCATTTTCAATTTTCTCAATATCTGAAATATAATGCTCCTGTGCTTTAATTATATCCTTAAACAAATTTTTCATATCTTCATACTTTCCATTTTTACTACAATTAACTGCAATAAAAAGAATAAAAATAATGGATAATATTAATAATTTTTTAAACATTATAATCTCCTCATATATTAATAAATAATATTTACGCCCGAAAGGATTCGAACCTTCGACCCTCGGATTAGAAATCCGATGCTCTATCCAACTGAGCTACGGGCGCAGAAAATTGTTAATTTCGGGATGGGGAGACTTGAACTCCCGACCTCTTGCTCCCAAGGCAAGCGCGCTAGCCAACTGCGCCACATCCCGTATTGTTTTGATAT
>CBDVEP010000145.1:0-7381 GCA_965373035.1 uncultured bacterium | reverse complement strand
ATAAAGGGGGATTTATATGAGCAAAAAGGGGGGAATTTAAATGAGTGCTATAGAACAGACCTTTAGGTCTGTTATTTTTATATTTTAATACATACCCTGAAGGGCACTATGCCTAAAGGTGTATTTTTACATAAATCGACAGCCTGAATAAGAAACCAATACCCGGGAGGAAGTTATGTTGAGAAGCAAGAGAATAAATTTTTTAATAATTATAATATTTTTTATTTTTCTATTTGGAATAACAGATTTTTCTTATGGTTTAACAAAATTAAAATGGACGAATTGGTATGATAGCGGAAATAATGATGAAGCTCATGATATGGCAATAGATTCAGGAGGGAATGTTTATATCACAGGTTTTATTTATAATGGAACTGATGAGGATTATGTAACAATAAAGTATAATTCATCAGGGAATGCAGTATGGACTAATGTTTATGATGGTGGTAATTCTGAAAAAGCCTATGGAGTAGCAGTAGATTTTGCCAGTAATGTTTATGTTACAGGATATGGAAATGGTGATTATATAACAATAAAGTATACAAATAATGGAAATTTAGTCTGGATAAAAACAAATAATGTCAGTGTTCCAGGTGAACAAGCTCATGGAATAGCTGTAGATACATCAGGAAATGTATATGTTACAGGATATGCATGGTTAGCTAATTATGATTGTGTAACAATAAAATATACAAATAATGGAAGTGTTGTATGGATAAAGACAAATGATTTTAGTGGGAGTAGTGATTATATCAATGGAGTAGCAGTAGATTCTTCAGGAAATGTATATGTTACAGGAAATGCGAATACTGGCGTAAATAATGATTTCATAACCGCAAAGTATAATCCAGTAGGAACTGTTCAGTGGATAAAAACCAATGATTTTGGTGGACAGGACAAAGCTTATGGAATAGATGTGGATTCATCAGGAAATATTTATGTAGTAGGGAAGGGAAGTGATGATTTTAAAACCGTTAAATATAATTCAGCAGGGATTGTTCAATGGACAAGAACAAAAAGTTTTGGTACTGATAGTGCTGAAAAAGTAACTATAGATTCAACTGGGAATATATATGTTGTAGGTCATTCAACAATTAGTGGTGTTGATAATAATGTAATCAGGCTGTCGATTTGATTAACTATTTCACAAAAAGAATGTAGAAACAGACCTTTAGGTCTGTTATTTTCATATTTTAACACACCTAAAGGTGTGTTTTTACATAAATCGACTGCCTGAATAATAAAATATGATTCTTTAGGGAATGAAATATGGACTTCAATTATTAATACAAGTAATGGCTCCAATGAAAGAGCTTATGGAATATGTGTTAATACTAACAATAATTATGTTTACATTACAGGACGAATTAAGAATAGTGATAATGATTATTCTACTTTAGGTATCCCGCCAGCCAAACCAACTAATTTTAATGGAATTGGAATTGCAACTAATGCTATACAATGGAGCCGAGGCTTAAGCCTCGGCTACTTAAATGATTTACATTGATTTTGCCATGAAATTTTTCAGAGGATACAAAAATTGTTATAAGCCATTAAGGAGGCAAGCTTTATGATAAAATTAATTATTACTGGATTAATTATAGGTATATTCCTTATTCCAACATTTTCCTTTGCTACAACAAGTGCTGCTTTTTTAACAATGCCTATATCTGCTAAGGAAGCTGCTTTGGGCGGAGCATTTGTAGCTGTTAATAGAGAAATGAATGCTGTAAGTTACAACCCGGCAGGTATGTCAAAATTTGATGGGTTTGGAGGGCTCGGTAGATCCCGTTTAATATTATATTTTCAGGGTCTATCGACCCTTACACTACATAAAAATATAATTTAACTGTAATACCTGAATAGTTACCAATTATTTATATATTCTTTTTGTGAAATTGAAATGTTTTGAAATTTTATATACTTTTTAAATGCTCTGGAAATCATAATTCATCAATCTCAATATCTCTATTGATATAAATATTCCATTTATTATTTAAATTATTATTTTTTATGGGTATACTACTATCCAATGGAATAGGATTTGTGTTTTTATTTTCAAGAAATTTATTTATAATATTAGATTTATTTTTATCACCTAAAAATTCTAATAAATAGCCTATTCTTTGTATGTTAGAAAGGCTTTCCTCATTTTTAGTTATTTCAATTATCTGTTTTGGGTCAATTTTTTCATTTAATTCTGCTATTATTGTAGCTATATTATTCCATCCTCCAATTTTATTGACATATTTAACTAAATCTATTGCAGTTAAAGAAGGATTAGATATTTTTATTATTCCTGTTTCAGTTTTTTTATCTAGTATCAAGTTATTCATTTTTATATTTTTTTTTACAAAAAATTTAATTTTGATTCCTTTAACCTTTATATCTCGTATTTGACTACTAATAATAACCTGAAATATTTGAGGTTGTTGATGGGAAGCACCATGTAATGCAGCGGCAGATGATAAACCAACATAATATGACATTCCAATATATCTCATCAAATTATCTATAAACCAATAAGTTGGTAACATACCTTTTTGAGAATATTCAATAGGTATAATTATATAAAATCCTTTTCTGATTTTAGTTATTCTTTCTTTAATACAGTATCTTAATAAAGTTCTTTTTAAACTCTCTTTTGTTAAATTTAAATTTTTTTTAACATCTTCTTTACTGAAAAAGTAAATTCCTAGTCAGGCTGTCGATTTGATTAACTATTTCAAAAAAAGAATGTAGAAACAGACCTTTAGGTCTGTTATTTCCATATTTTAACACACCTAAAGGTGTGTTTTTACATAAATCGACAGCCTGAGTGATTGTAAATTATTAATATATTCATTTAGATTCATTTATTACACCTTTCGAATATGCATAAGGGGACTTTTTTTGTCCCTTTATGCATATATAATAATTCGGATTTTCTAAAAAAGAATAATATAATATAAATTATGGTGCAATTTATTACTCATGATGAAGGAATTAATTCTTTAGAATTTTATAAAAGACTTATAAAAGACTAAAGTCTTAACTCCTACACTACAATTTTAGAAAATCTAAAATATTACGTTTTATTTTTCACATACAATGGGTAATCCTTTTTTAAGTTAGTTTATGATTTTTTACTTGACAAAGCCTTAAATTATATTATATATTATAAATATTGGTTTGAGCCTTAAAAACTTAAACCAGCAGATTAAATAAATATTTTGTAAAGAATTGAGGTAAAAAATGAAAAAAGGCATACATCCGGAATATAGTAACTGTGCTATAAAATGTGCATGCGGGAATGTTATTAAGACAAAATCCACTCAGAAAGAGCTGCATGTTGAGATTTGTTCATCCTGTCATCCTTTTTTTACAGGTAAGCGAAAATTAATTGATACATCAGGTAGAATAGAAAAGTTTAAGAAGAAATATAATGTGAAATAAAAAAATTGAGATTGCTTCGTCGCTATCGCTCCTCGCAATGACATTTAAAAAAGTAAAAAAGCTTTTAAAATAAAAGTGCTTTGCTGTCTTTTATGATAGATTGCTTTTTATCCTGTCCAACAGAAATCAGACTTATGGGAACTTCCAGATAATCTTCAATGTATTTTATATAATCTTTAAGTTCTTTCGGAAATTGGTTGTATTTTTTAATGTAGCTGGTATCTTTATTCCAGCCTTTCATGGTTTTATAAACAGGTTTGATTTTTTTTATTATATTTCTATCCATTGGGAAATGTTTTAATTTTGTGTTTTTATATTGATAAGTAGTACAGATTTTAATTGTTTTAAAAGAATTTAAAACATCAGCTTTTGTCATTACAATAGAGGAAATATCATTAATAATAGCTGAGTGCTTGACTACAACCAGGTCCAGCCATCCGCATCGCCTTGGACGTCCTGTGGTTGCTCCGAATTCGTTTCCTTCTTTGCGCAGGAGATTACCTGTTTTATTTAAAAGTTCTGTAGGAAAAGGCCCTTTCCCAACTCTGGTTGTATAAGCTTTCATAATCCCTAAGACTTTTTTTACTTTAGAACAAGGGACTCCTGTTCCAATAATTACTCCCCCTACAGATGGATTAGATGATGTAACATAAGGATATGTACCGAAATCAACATCAAGCATTATACCTTGTGCCCCTTCAAACAATACTTTTTTTTTCTTTTTAATTTCATTATTCAGTAATATAGTTGTATTTTTAACATGTTTTTTAAATTCGCCTAAAATTGCTTTTCTTGTTTTAATAATCTCATTTTTCATTTTACTAAGAGACATATATTTTGTGATAATTTCTTTTTTTTCATTAAGATTGTTTTTAAGGAGTGTATTAAATATATCATTATTAATGTAATCAACAGCTCTTATTCCAATCCTTGCATATTTATCTTCATAAGCAGGCCCTATACCTCTTTTTGTGGTGCCGATTTTTATTTTTGAATTTTCCCTGTTAGCATCAATTAGTTTATGATAGGGCAGTACAATATGGGCATTTTCACTGACATATAATCGATTTGTCATATTGATTTTTCGTTTTTTTAATAATTTTATTTCCTCCATTAATGCTTCAGGGTCGATTACAAGCCCATTGCCAAGAATACATTTTTTATTTTTTTCAATGATGCCTGATGGTAGAAGATGAAAGACATATTTTTCATCATCTATCCATATTGTATGACCAGCATTATTTCCTCCCTGATACCGTACAATATAATCAGATTCGCAGGCTAAAAGATTTGTTATCTTTCCCTTGCCTTCATCACCCCATTGGGTTCCAATAATGACAATAGTGCTCATATTATCTGCTCCTTTGTGATTTTTCTTTTTTAATCTCTTTTCTGTATTTATCAGCCATCTCATTATTGTTTAGTTTTATATAAACTTCCACAAGATGTTCAAAAATGACTGAATCATAATTTTTATTTTTTTTCATATTCTTTTTTGCTTTTTCAAGATAATCCCTGGCTTTTTCAAACTCATTTAGTTTATAATATATCCATCCTGCTGTATCCAGGTAAGCGAAATTTTCATTATCAATATTTAAGGATATTTTTATTAATTGTTGTGCTTCTTTTAAATTAATGCCAATTTCAGCAAATAAGTAAGCCAGGTAATTATTAATTTCAGGGTCATCAGTGTCAAGTTTCAGGCAGTGTTTTAGTTCATTTATAGCATTTTCTTTGTCTTTATTTTTATCATATGCTGAAGCTAGTTGAAAATGAAGCATTAAATCAGAATTATTTAAAGTTAGTCCTTTTTTAAATATTTTAATTGCTTTAGTATAATCCCGGGTCCTTGTATAACCAATTCCCAGTAAAAGATAAATATCAGGTTTTTCAGGCATTACTATCATGGCTTTTTTTAATGTAGTAATATTTTTCTTGTTCTGGTTTAAACTATTATATAAGTATCCCAACCTTAAATAAGCATATAAATGTTTTTTATCAATTTTAATAACTTTATTATATTGCCTTATCGCATTTTTATATTCCTTGTTTGCTTCAAATAAAATTCCCAGGTAGTAATTGAGCTTCACATCTTTTGTTTTTATTTTTAATGCTTTTTTTAATTCAATAATAGCTTTATCATATTGTTTTAAAGACTCATATATAATTCCCAGATATGAATATGGTGAAGGGTTTTTTGGGAATATTTTTTTATACTTATTGAAAAATTTTATTGCATATTGGTGATTTTCATTATTATAAAAAATTTTACCAAGATTTATTAATACATTTTTTAATTTTCTGAAATTTTTATTTTTTAGGTGGATTTTATAGAGACCATAATTAGAAATTAAATTATTTTCATTAATCTTGATTATACTTAAGAAAATTTTTAAAGCCTCAGGTTTATTCATGATCTGATTGTTCATAGCTTTATATAACTTTTTATCTTTTTCGGCTATTGTTGAATTATCCAGTACTAACTGAAGATATTTCTGGCAATTTTTATTATCATTTAATAAATAATATGTTTCAGCAAGGTCTTTTAGAATCTGGGTGTTTTCAGGAAAGATATCATATAGTTCATTATAAATTTTAATAGCTTTATTATATTCACCTATTAAAGAAAGAAGATATGCATAAATAAATTTTGATTCCAGGTCTTTGGAATTATACTTTACAAATTTTTCAAAATAATTTTTTGCTTTTCTTTTCTGAGAAAGTGTAAAATATATATTGCCAAGATTGTATAATGTGTTTTCATCATCTTGTTTTAATTTGAGGGTTTTATTATAATAGTGAATTGCTTTATCATAGTTTCCTATATTTTGATATATAGAAGCAATATCAAAGAATGCTTCATAGTTATTTTTTTGAATTTTTGTAATTTTTTTCAACTCATCTATTGCTTTTGTATTTTTTTTTTCAAGCAGGTAAATATTAACAAGCATGAATCTGTGGTTTACATTATTTGGACTTAACTGGATAGCTTTTATAATATAACTTTTTGCATTAGTAATATTGTTAATTTGCAGATAACATGAAGATATTTCATATGCAATTTCAGACGAACCTTCCATGTTATAAGCTTTTTTTAAATAATAAATGGCTTTCTTTATGTCACCTTTGCTTTCTTCTATAATTCCCATACTGTAGTAAGCATATTGATTATCTATTATAAGCATTTTTTTTTGTTTAATATTTTTACTGGATGTTGAACAGTGATAGAAGAGCAGAGGAAGTAATAAAAAAAATATTATTTTATCTTTCAAATTTACCATGACAATGTTTATATTTTTTCCCGCTTCCACACCAGCAGGGTTCATTTCTTCCGATTTTTTTATGTTCTCTTTTAGCTTGCTGTTGAATTGGCGGCATTTCAGTTTGTTTCTGTTTCCCTAATTTTAGAGTGTCAAATTGTCCATATTCTGAATGGGTTGCTTTTCCATAAAATGTTTCTTCTTCAGGGATCATTCCCATCTGTTCCATAATACCAATTGGTTCTACTTTAAATAAAATTTCAAGTACTTCAAGTTTGATTTTATCCACCATATCTTCAAACAATCGAAATCCTTCAAATTTATATTCAACAAGAGGATCTCTCTCTCCATAAGCACGCCAGCTAATTCCTTCTTTTAACTGATCCATAGCATAGAGATGTTCTTTCCATTTAGTATCTATGATTTCGAGCATAATGGCTCTTTCCATTTGTCTTGTATTTTCTGAAGTGAATTTTTTTTCTCTGGCATTATAGATTTTAACAAGATAATTAAAAGTATAATCTGCAAATTCATTAAAAGTTGTATTTTTTATATCTATCTCATTTGCTGAAATTTTCATTCCAAATGAAGAGTATAAAAAGTTATTAAAGGTTTCTATGTCCCAATTGTCTGCATGGGATTTTCTGCTGAATATCTGTTCCATTTTTAGTTCTATGGAATCCTTG
>CBDVEP010000144.1:0-7406 GCA_965373035.1 uncultured bacterium | reverse complement strand
ACTTGTTATAGACTATCCGGATTTAAAATTTTACCCCCGATAACTGTCCCATTACTGGTGCTCAATTTTTTTCCTGCTTTTTGTAGAGAATTTTTAATATTTCTTTGAAGTTATTGATAATTTTTAATGCTTCTATTCCATTAATGGTTTTATTTTTATTAAAATTTTTATCTTTATCTAATTGTAAAAATTTGTTTTCCAATGCAAACATTGCTGGTATAAAATAAGGACTTGAACTTCTGATATCTTTTATTGGGGATTTTACTGCTGAATATTGAATTCCAAAACTTTTATTTCCTGATTGCATGATGTATATTCTTAATAATACTTTTGCTAACACAATACGGGATATTTCTTTATCAGGGTTAAATTTATAATTGTTATCTAATTTCATAATTCTCATATTAACAATTCTTTGTATTGATTCTTTATAAATATTATCAGGCAGGTCATTTATCTGATGTGTCTTTTTATTTATATTTAATTTATTTTCAAATAGTTCATTAACAATTAAATAAGCAAATTCAGAACGGTTTATTTTATTTTTTGTTCCAATATATTTTGTTATAGGGGTTCTTGTTTCAATTTTTTGTAATATACCTATATTTAATAATATTTCTTTGGATTCATTTAAAAAATGTTTTTGATTTTTTCTTCTACTTAATTTAACAGTTTTATTTAAATATTTTTCTGAATTATTAAAATCCAATCGTTCATAATACAACTTCCCCAGATAAAAATTTGCCTCAATATTTCCTGTATCTAAATTCAGCACTTTATAAAAATTATCTTCTGCCCTCTGCTGCCAGTCTTTTTCTTTTCTGATTTCATAATGTAATTTACCTAAATTAAAAAAAGCTTTTTTATTCTTACTGTTTAATTTTTGTGCTTTATTATAATTTTCAATAGATTTATTATAATCTTTTTTATGATATGCTAACAAACCTAAATTATTATATAATTGATCATTATCTTTTTCTGCAAGGCTTTCAGCTCGGAGCAATTCTGATTCAGCTTTTTTTAAGTAATATTCTTTTTTTTTTGAATTTGTTTCAATAGAATATTTAGTTAACAATTTTTCACCTGCCTGAAGGTGATATTCAGAAGTATCAAATGCTGTGTTTTTTACTATTTTAGTAGTTTTGCTGCAACTGATGAAAAGACAAATTATTAGTACTATGGAGATTAAATATTTTTTATGAGATTTAAATGACATGAAGTTATAATAACAAAATTTAAACCATTAGTCAAAAAATATTTGTTTTGTCGAGTAAAAAAAATAAATCATACTACTATCTTGGCAAATAATAGAGTTGTTACATAATTATTTTAATAACATTGAATTATGCAACAACTCTAATATATAATCTAAGCAGGTGAAATGGTTATCTCACCTGCCTGGATTATATATATATCTAAAGTATCATCAAAATCATAATTCAGTTCAGCATATTACTTAATAACAGTTATAAACTTAAAATGAACCCAATCACTTGCTTGTAAATCACCATCATTAGAATTTGACCATTGTACATAAGATGTTGCACCATAATTAGTTGACTCATTCCATATATCTGCTAAATCAGATTGAGTTATTACTGACATATTACCATTGGTTATAAAACTTCGATCCCAGTAATCTCGTACAACTATACCTGTTGCATTTATACTACCAACATTTGATACATAAATTAAATTAGTAATTGAAGCACCTGGTACAGCAATACCCTGTGGGCCATTAGCATCATTCATCCCAATTCCTGCAATTAGTTTAGTAATATGAATATTTGGTGGAGAAACAGTAATTTCATAGTAATAACTTAAAGCTCCAAGAGAATAAAGGTCTACTCTATTAGTTGTGTTCTCACCAAAACCAATATTAGCAGCACCACCAAAATAGATTCCACTTCCTGTTGGGTCACTTTCATATATAACCTTATTTCGACCACCTGTAATGTTTGTTGCACTTAATTGCCATCCTGCAGTACCTGATGAAGCACTACCATCTACATATACTCTAAAGGTAATTTTATCAACATCAGCTGAAGCCATAATTAATGTAAAAGCTGTTACATTAAGAGCACCATTATTTTGTGTACGAGCAACAACATCATTTGTCAATAATACCCATGTCCACGGAATTGTACCTAAACCAGCACCACTATAATTTGTATCCATCACACCAAATACCCATTGTACATCACTATCATTACCAACATTAGTAAAATGAGTAACAAGATTGACAATTTCACTTCCACTAGCTGATAGAACATCTGCTCCACCAGACCAACTTGCACCAATAATCCTTTGTACATTAGTTGTTTTAGTATTTGTTATAGGTGCTGATAAGTTATCACCATCGACTACTGCCCTATTTGTAATTGTCGTATTGTATGGTGTTCCTTTTGAAAAAAGATGTCCATACCCAATAAAAATGATACTTATTGTTAAAGCCAAACATAGTATATACTTTGCTAAGCTTTTCATTTCCCATCTCACCTCCTTCTTGTAAAATTCTTAACTTATTATTCCAATAATAAAATAAGCATTTATATATTTATTTTACATCTATCCCTATATAGTATAGCATAAAAAATAAAAAAAACAACCTAAATTCATCCCTAAATAGCAATAGTTATATAATATACAATTTAAATAAAAAGTCAAATTATTTTTAAAATAATTCGTAATGAGTTAGTCTTTCCCGCGGACAGACTGTGTTATAATTATGCAACAACTCTATTATCCTTTCAATCCGCTCAATACAATGCCTTTTACAAAATACCTTTGATTAAAAATATAAACCAGAAGAACCGGTATCAGGACAATAACTGATGCAGCCATAAGTAATGTCCAGTTAGTAGTATATAGTCCCTGGAATGCTGCTAAACCAACAGGAAGGGTTTTCATCTCCATTGAATTAGTAACAATTAAAGGCCACATAAAGTCATTCCATGCACCCATAAAAACAAAAGTAGTAAGTGTTGCCAGAGCAGGTTTAGACAATGGCAAAATAATATTAAAGTATATTGTAAATTTTGAAGCTCCATCTATAATAGCTGATTCTTCCAGATCTTTTGGAATACTTAAAAAAAACTGCCTTAACATAAAAGTTCCATAAGCAGAGAACATAGCCGGGAGAATAAGTGCCTGGTAAGTATCAATCCAGCCTAAAAGTTTTAATAAAATAAAAACAGGAATCATGGTAACTGTATAAGGTATCATCAGTGTTGTTAAATATCCTAAAAAAAGCTGATCCCTGAATTTAAAATTTAATCTTGCAAAAGCATAAGCAGCTAAAGAAGAAGTAAACACCTGTCCAAATGTTATACAGATGCTGACAAAAATACTATTAATAAAAAATCTTCCAAAGGGTACGGCATTCCATGCATCAATATAATTCTTCCATAAAAAATTAACTTTCTTATAAGGTATTAATTTATCAGCAGGAACATTCAGGACTTTTTCAAGCACTTTTCCATCTCTGAAAATCATAACCTTTGCATCATTTTTAAATACCTTTAACTTAATAACTTTCTCTTCAACTTCCTTTAAGGTAATATTAAAAAGACCATATTCTATATCATTATGAGTTACCATAATCTGTGATCTAGGGATAAATTCAGGTGGATATGTAAAAACAGCACCAGGTTCTTTAAAGGAAGTTGAAAGCATCCAGATAAAAGGAGCAATCATGACAATACTGCCTAAAATTAAAAGCAGGTAAACTAAAACGATGCCTGTTAAAAATTTATGAACTCTATATTTCTTTGATGTTTTTATGTCTAAATCCATTCTTTCTTCCTCCTTATAATTCTACCCAACTGAATATTCTACCTTGCTGCCTGCATATTTCCATTGTAATAATGTAACAATAAAAATAATTAAAAATAAAAACCATGCAATGGCAGAAGCATATCCCATTTTAAACCATTGAAAAGCATTATTATAAATATAATATACAATGGTGGTTGTAGAACCCGCAGGACCTCCTCCTGTCATAACATAAATTTCTCCAAAAGCCTGAAATCCTCCGATAATTCCCATAATAACAATAAAAAAATTAGTTGGTCCTAACATTGGGAAAGTAATATGCCAAAATTTCTGCCAACTGGTTGCTCCATCAATAGAAGCAGCTTCATATAATTGATAAGGTACACCCTGCAGTGCTGCTAAATATAACAGCATATTATAACCAGCTCCTTTCCATATCCACATAATCATAATTGCCGGCTTTGCCCATATAGTACTGGATAACCACAGTGGTGGATTTTTAAAACCAATCATTCTAAGGAAGCTATTTAAAAGGCCAAAATCAGGGTTATAAATCCATCGCCACAATAAAGCAACAGCAATCATTGAAGAAACAACAGGTAAAAAATATATCGTTCTAAAAATAACAATCCCTTTAATTTTATTATTCATTAATAATGCAAGTGATAAAGAAACAGCCATACCAACAGGAATACCCAGCATAAAAAAAAGAGTATTTAAAAAATATTTCCAGAATAATCTATCTGTGAATAAATCAATAAAATTTTTAAATCCTGCAAATCTAGGTGGAGTTAAAATATCCCAATGTGTAAAAGCTAAAATAAAAGAAGCTAAAACAGGTAAAAGTGTAAAAAGTAAAAATCCTGTTATATTAGGACCTAAAAAACCTAAGGCAGTAAGATGCTCCTTTATAACCCTTTTTTTTAATAAAGCTTTTTTATCAATATGTTCAATATTTTCAGTCATACTTACCTCCGAAAAGATATTAGTTTTCATAATATATAATACTATTTTTATCTGTCAACTAATTTTTCCCATATTTTTATTCTTAAATAGTTTAAAATATATCATAATTATAAAATAAAACATAATCTTAATTAAATTAAATAATTTTGCAGGGGAAGAAAGAGAGCGGTAAAGCCATTCCAGATGTTTTTGTCTCCATTTTTCCGGAGCTCTTTTTATAAAACCTGATACAACATCCAGGCTGCCGCCAATTCCAATGATTATTTTAACATTCAATTTCTCCAAATTTTCCATTATCCATATCTCCTGTTTGGGTGAGCCCATACCAACAAAAAGAATATCCGGGTTAAGTTTATTAATACCAGTGATAACTTTTCTTTCTTCATCATTATCAAAATATCCTGAATATTTACCTAAAAATTTTACTTTTGGGAACCATTTCACAAGATTATTATATGCCTTTTGCATTACCCTCCATGAACTGCCCAGTAAAAACACAGAAAGGCGTTTTTCATAGGCTATACCAAAAAGTTTATACATTAAATCAATGCCAGGTATTTGATGATTTATTTTTTTTCTGAATAATTTTCCTGCCAACACTATTCCATAACCATCCGGAATAATCAAATCAGCTTTTTCAACAGCTTTCTGAAACTTTTTATTAAATAAGTAACTAATAACCATTAATGAGTTTAAAGTAATAATAAAATTTTTTTTATTTTTTTTTATATTTAACAAGCATAACTTAAGAAGATCATTAATTTCAATGTCTGTAACATTAATATTAAAAAGCTCAAGTTTTTTCATGATAATAATAAAGATATTATTGTGAGATTTCTAAAATTCTATAATCAATTAAATCTTTTTTATAATAAATCCGCAATCCATATTTACCCGTGCCTATCTCTTTTAAATTAATCATAAAAATATTTTTACCAGGATAAACAATAAATTCTTTTTTAAAAATAGGCATATCAGAAGAATCATCTGTTAAATTATGTAATACAAGATTAACCGGCAAAGTTTTTTCTTTATTTGATTTTAAATTAATGATTAGTTTACTATCCATTTTTTTTAAAATATATTTTTTATTATTTTCTATATCAACTTTTAACAGCTTCTGACAATTTAAAAATAAAAAAATTAAAAGTAAAATCAAATAAAATTTTTTATGTATTATCTTCATATTCATCAAAAGTTAAAACAGGATTTCGGGCCGCTGCAACTTCATCCAACCTTCCGATTGGAGTATTTACAGGCGCATTTTTTAATAATTCCGGTTTGCTGCAGGCTTCATCTATTATCTTTTTAAAATCAGAAACAAAAAGATCAAGCATTTCCTTTGATTCTGTTTCAACTGGTTCAATCATAAGTGCTTCCGGGACAATTAACGGGAAATATATTGTTGGTGGATGATACCCATAATCTATTAAGCGCTTGGCTAAATCAATTGCATGTAAGCCATACTTACTTAATGCCTTACCTGATAGGACAAATTCATGCAGGCAATTATTTTTATATGGAAGCTCTAAAAGATTTTTCAATTTCTCCTTTAAATAATTTGCATTTAAAATGGCTTTTTCACTTACATTCCTTAGTCCTTCTATTCCCAGCTCCATGAGATAGAAATATGCTTTAATAATTACATTAAAATTCCCATAAAAAGAATGAACTTTCCCAATACTATGCTCTATATTATAATTTAATTTATATTGCTTATTATTTTTTTCAATAATAGGAATTGGCAGAAAAGGAACTAATTTCTTTGTTACACCAACAGGACCTGAACCAGGGCCGCCTCCTCCATGAGGAGTTGCAAAACTCTTATGAAGATTAAAATGAACCACATCAAACCCCATATCAGCTATTTTAACCCTGCCTAAAAGCGGATTAATATTTGCTCCATCATAATATAATAATGCTCCTTTGTCATGAACCATCCGGCTTATTTTTAATATATCTTTTTCAAATAAACCCAGAGTATTTGGATTGGTTAACATCATAGCTGCTGTTTCATCATTTAAAACTTTTTCCAATGCCTGTAGATCTACCAGCCCCTGTGAATTAGACTTAACTTCTATTATATTAAAACCAGACACTGAGGCTGTGGCAGGATTAGTTCCATGGGAGGAATCAGGTATGATAATATTACTTCTATTAAAATCTTTATGATAATTATAAAAAGCTTTTATCAGCATAATTCCTGTTACTTCGCCATGAGCACCTGCTGCTGGCTGAAATGTAATACTATTCATCCCGGAAATATCTTTTAAAAATCCTTCCATTTTATATAACAATTCTAAATTACCCTGTATATATTCTTCATCTATTAATGGATGAGAAAATAAAAATTCCTCCATTCTGGCAATTTTTTCATTTATTTTTGGATTATATTTCATTGTACATGACCCTAAAGGATAAAAACCATTATCCACACCAAAATTATTTTCAGACAAATTAGTAAAATGTCTGATTAGATTTCCTTCTGAAATCTGAGGAAGACCGATTTTTTCTTTCTTAATCAAATCTTTTTTTATTTGAAGATTTTTTTTTAAAGCAACTTCAGGCAAATATTCTTCATTTTTTTCTCTGTATTTGAATATAAATTTTTCCATTGTTTTCTTTGGGGACGGTGCGTCACTTTGTAACAGTTTAATAAATAAACT
>CBDVEP010000143.1:0-7450 GCA_965373035.1 uncultured bacterium | reverse complement strand
TTATTATTATTTATGCTTGTCTTTTTTAATAAGGGAGATAAACGTATAACTACTATATTTTTTCCAGTCTTAATTTATTCAGTTTGTGTTTTTAATAATAAATATTTAGGAATATTTTTTTTGTTTTTAAGCTTTTTCCTTAATGTTTTTAATTTTTTTGGAGGAAATGAGGGAGCAACTGGTTTTTTATGTTTTATAATAACATTATCATTTATATTATTAAATCATAAAAATATTTTAGAGTTTAAAAAACATATTTATATAATTATATTTTTTGCAATCTTAGGATTATTAATTTTAGGAACATTTAATCTAAATAATTTAGAAAAAATTGATACTAATGCATGGTGGAGATTGGTTTATTGGATTGATGAGTTAAAACTTTTAGCAAAAACTTATTTCATTGGTGTAGGATTTGGGACATCTTATCATAGTTTTTATTTAGGTTCAATTCTTGCTTTAACTCCTATGCGTGCAATTCAAGAATATGGTGTAAATAATGCACAATTTGTCGTAGCTCAACATAATTCTGTATTAAACATTTTTTTTAGATTAGGTATATTAGGATTAATATTTTTTATATTATTTAATTTTTATGTTATTAAAAATTTTAAAATTTCTTTAATAAAATATAAAGATAATCCTGTAATATACAAGAGCTTGAAAATAATATTATTAGGCTTTATTTTATCAATTATTCATGTGTTATTTAATGTTGGACTAGAAAGCCCTAGAATGTTTATATCATATTTATTATTTATATCTCTTTCTGTGGCTTATAATGTTAAAATATTATATAAAAATAATTATGAAGGGTAAAAATAATATGTTATTAATTTTATTAACACCACCACCTTATCATGGTGCAGCAATAATGAATCAAAACCTTATAGAAAAATTAAAACAGGATAACTATCCTTTTATAGATATACCTATTAAAGCCAGTAAAACGATCAAAAGTATAGGGAAGTTTAATTTTATAAAAGTCTTGAATTCTTTATTTATCTTCAAAAATATTTATAAAAATAGAACGAATTTTTATATTGGATATTTAGTACTAGCTTTAAATGGATTTGCTTTCTATAGAGATATATTAATAATATTTTTATTAAAATTATTAAATAAACAAGTTTTAATCCACATACGAGTAAAGGGATTTAAATATAAAAAATGGATAAATAAAATTTTAATACACAATGCCTTTAAAAATTCATATTTAATTCAACATTCTCCTTTATTGAGTTTTGATATAGAACAATATAATAAATTTAAAAAAAAGTTTTATGTGCCTAATGGGTTACCTGATGTTTATAAAAATTATATTCAATATAAAGATAAATTATTATGTAAAACAATCAATATAATTTTTCTTTCTAATTTATTTGAGTCAAAAGGTTTATTTATATTATTAAAAGCAATTTATATTTTAAAAAATAAAAATATAAAAAATTTAAAATTTCATTTTATAGGAAATTGGGAAAATAATACTGTTGAAAAAAAATTTAATCTATATATACAAAAATATAAAATAGGAAATTTAATAGGAAAAATTGGCCCTAAATATAATAATGAAAAATATAAATTTTTTATTAACATGGATATATTAGTTTTTCCAACTTATCAAGAAACATGGGGAAATGTTAATTTAGAAGCCATGATGTTTAAAATTCCTATAATTTCAACTTATGAAGGTGCTATCTCTGAAATAATTGATGATTGTGAAACTGGTTTTTTAGTAAAGCAAAGAGATGCTGATGCTTTAGCAATAAAAATAGAAACTTTAATTAAAAATAAAAAATTACGGTTAATGATGGGTGAAAATGGAAGAAAAAAATATTTAAGTAAATATACTTTAAAAACATATATTAAAAATATGAAAAAAATATTTAATAATATTAAAAAAAATAATTTGTGTGATTTATAATTTATTAAACTTACAGTTTACAGTAATCATTAATTATATAAATTTAATTTTATTTTATTTAATATAAAAAATGTTATTATGAAAAAAAAATTAATTGTTTTAATAAAACAAGCTGATAAATTGATTTCTCGATTTTATTTAAAATTTTTTAATGAAAAGAATTCGTTAACTATATTTCTATTTCATGGATTGTTTAAAAATGAAAAAGATAAAAATTTAAACATAGTTAATCCACAACAAGGAATAACATTAGAACATTTTCGTCAATTTATAGAATATTATTTAGATAATGATTTTATATTTGTATCTCCAGATGATATTTTAAATGGTTTAAATAGTGAGAAAAAATATATTTTAATAACTTTTGATGATGGATATTTTAATAATTATTATGCTTTACAACTTTTGCAAGAATATAAAGTCCCAGCAGTTTTTTTTACTGCTATTAATCATATAATATCAAATAAATGTTTTTGGTCAGATGTTTTGTATAGGGAAAGAATAAAACGTGGACTATCCGTAAAAAGTATATTTCGTGAACGGAATCATTTAGTTAAAAAAACAAATAAAGAAATAGAGAGATATATAATAAACTTATTTGGAGAAAAAGCATTTAACCCGCTCTGTGATATTGATAGACCTTTTACGCCATCAGAACTAAAGAAATTTTCTAAAGAAAAATATGTGTTTTTAGGTAATCATACTAATGATCATGCGATTTTAACAAATTATACATTAAATAATATAAGACACCAAATTATTAATGCTCAACACTCTATCTTTAAAATAACAGGAATAAATCCTTTAATCATTGCATATCCCTATGGGAATTATTCTAATAAAATTATAAAAATATCTGTTGAAATAGGATTAAAATTAGGAATTACTATTGATCCAGGAAAAAATTATTTACCAATAGACCTTCAAAGTGATGAAGTAATGTGTTTGAAACGATTTACTTTATGGAGTGATTATTCTATCCAGGAACAATGTAAATTTATACAATCTGATATATCTATATATAATTGGTGTAGAAATTTTTTTAAAAGAAAATTAAATAAATAGTTGAATGTTTGATTTTTTTTATTATCATATTTAAAAAGGAAGAAACAAATGAAAAAAGCATTAATTACAGGAATTACTGGTCAAGATGGTTCTTATCTTGCTGAACTACTGTTGAAAAAAGGATATGAAGTTCATGGTTTAATACGACGTTCAAGTACATTTAATACTCATAGAATTGATCATATCTATGTAGATCCTCATATTAAAGGAGCGAAACTTTTTTTACATTATGGTGATTTATCAGATAGTGGACAATTTACTGGTTTAATATATAATATACAACCTGATGAAATATATCATCTTGCTGCTCAAAGTCATGTAAGAGTTAGTTTTGATATACCAGAATATACAGGAGAAATCACAGGATTGGGAACCACAAAATTACTTGAAGCAATAAGAAGAAGTGGGATCAAAACAAAATTTTATCAGGCATCTTCAAGTGAGATGTTTGGAGCAACTCATCCTCCTCAAAATGAAAAAACGGCATTTTATCCAAGAAGTCCTTATGCTGTATCAAAAGTATATGCCTATTGGATAGCTGTAAATTATCGTGAAGCATATAATATGTTTGTTTGTAATGGAATTCTTTTTAACCATGAATCACCTCGAAGAGGTGAAACTTTTGTTACTAGAAAGATTACACGAGCTTTAGCAAATATTATTGCAGGTACTCAAAAGAAGCTTTATCTTGGAAATATTAAATCTAAACGAGATTGGGGATTTGCTCCCGAGTATGTAGAAGCTATGTGGTTGATGCTGCAGCATGATAAACCTGAAGATTATGTAATTGGAACAGAAGAAAGTCATACTATTGAAGAATTTCTTGAAGTAGCATTTGGATATATGAATCTTGATTGGAAAAAATATGTACAAATTGATAAAAGATATCTTAGACCAACTGAAGTTGATTTTTTACTAGCAGATTGTAAAAAAGCAGAGAAAAATCTTAATTGGAAAACTAAAATCTCTTTTAAAAATTTAGTAAAAATAATGGTGGATTATGATTTGCTTCTTGTTAATCAGACACCTCCATATCAAGGAATAAAAATTCTTAAAGAAAAAGGCTTTGATTGGACCGACCATAAATACTCTTTTTTTGAAAAAATAAGTGAAGGAAGATAAATAAAATGGAAAAAAATAAAAAAATATATGTTGCTGGGCATAAAGGATTAGTTGGTTCAGCTATTTTAAGAAAATTAAAAGAAAAAGGATATAACAATTTAATTTTTAAAACATCAAAAGAATTAGATTTAACAAAGCAGCAAGAAGTGGAATTTTTTTTTAAAAAAGAAAATATAGATTATGTATTCCTTGCTGCAGCAAAAGTTGGAGGGATACTTGCTAATTCAACATACACTGCTGAATTTATTTATAATAATATAATGATTGCTGTTAATGTAATTCATGCTAGTTATAAATATGGTGTAAAAAAACTATTAAATTTAGGTTCCTCATGTATTTATCCTAAGTTAGCACCTCAACCTTTAAAAGAAGAATATCTTTTAACAGGAGCTCTTGAACCTACAAATGAACCTTATGCTATTGCTAAAATTTCCGCCATAAAAATGTGTAGATATTATAATCAACAATATGGAACAAATTTTTTAAGTGTAATGCCAACAAACTTATTTGGCCCTAATGATAATTTTGATTTAGAAACTTCTCATGTGTTGCCTGCTTTAATTCGAAAATTTCATCTTTCTAAAATGTTACAAATGAACAATTATGAAATGCTAAGAAAGGATATTAAAAGATTCGGACTAATGAATATTAACATTTCTGATAATAATAATTCAATAAAAAATCAATTATCTAAAAAATATGGATTGACCAATCTTTCGGTAACATTATGGGGAACAGGGTCTCCATCTAGAGAATTTCTTTATGTGGATGATCTCATAGATGCATGTATATTTCTAATGGAAAAATATAATTTTGGTGATATTGGTGAATTTGTGAATATTGGATGTGGAAAAGATGTTTGCATTAAAGAATTATCATTACTTATTTCAGAAATAATTGGGTTTTCCGGGGATATTATATTTGATAAAACTAAACCTGATGGTACTCCTAAAAAATTGCTTGACACATCAAAAATAAATAAATTAAGCTGGCACCCAAAAATAAAATTAAAAAATGGGATAAAGAAAGTTTATCAGTGGTATTTAGAGGAATTAAAAAGTGTATAAAAACTTACAAAAAAAAATACTTAATATTCCTTTTTCAAATAAGAATATGCAAAAGACTATAGATATATGTCTTGAACAAATTAAGAAAAAAAGTAGAAACTGCAAGCAAATAGTTGTTGCTAATGTATTTTCTACTGTAATAGCATCAAAAGATAAAAAATTTATAGAAATTTGTAATAAATCTTTCCTTGTTTTTCCAGATGGTCAGCCAATTATTTGGATTTCTAAGTTATTTAATAACTCATTTTCTGAAAGAGTTGCAGGGCCGGATTTTATGAAAAAATTTTTAAAATATTTAGAATCACACGGGAAAAGTATTTTTCTTTTAGGTGGTGATAAGAAATCCATCAGTGATTTAGTAATTAACCTACAAAATTTATATCCTTCATTAAAAATTGTTGGCTTTTATTCACCACCGTTTGGTTTTTGGAATAAAAAAGAAAATAGTAAAATAATAAATTTGATAAATAAATCTAAAGCTGATATGTTATTTGTAGGCGTTAGTACTCCTAAACAGGATAAATGGATTTTTAATAACAAAAAATATTTAAAAATAAAATTAGCTATCGGCGTTGGAGCAGCTTTTGATTTTTTTTCAGGTAAAACCAATCGTGCACCTATATGGATGCAAAAGATTGGTCTTGAATGGTTTTATAGATTTATACAGGAGCCTAAAAGAATGTGGAAAAGATACTTAATTGGAAATTTGATTTTTATTTGGCTGGTTTTGAAAGAAATAATTAAACGTAAAATTTTAGGTGAATATAAATAAAATTATTATTTAAATTACTAAAATAAGAGTATTAAACAAAAATTATATATTTTATAAAGCAATTATAAAAAATTAAATATTTTATTACCAATAATATGAAAATTAAAAATTATTTGTTTATATTATTATTAATTATTAGTGATATTATAGCACTTTGTTTATCATTTTATTCTTCATACTGGATACGAATAGAATTATTACCTAAAATTTTTTCATTTTTATTTAAAGAAGAAGGATTTTTTCTTATTACCCATTTTTATAAATTTTGGAGTATTCTTTTTGTTTATATCCTTTTCTTTTTTTATGAACGAATTTATCATAAACAGCACACTTTCTGGGTAGAGCTTATCTATATTATAAGAGGACTTTTTATATCTTCTGTTTTACTTATATTATTTATTTATTTTTCAAGAGGAGAAAGTCTATTTGCAAGAACTATTATTGTACTAATGTTTTTAAGTGGGATTGTTTTTGTACCACTCCTGCGATATCTATTTAAATATTTAATGTTTAGATTGAATTTATATCAAAAAAAGA
Source organism: uncultured bacterium (assembly GCA_965373035.1). GTDB lineage: Bacteria > Spirochaetota > JAHITG01 > JAHITG01 > JAHITG01 > CBDVEP01. The sequence goes on along the minus strand of CBDVEP010000143.1, from coordinate 963 downwards.
TTGCAATAATAGTTAAAAAAAACTCTATAAAACGTGTATATAATGCTTTAAGCGAGGAGTGGTATTTGGGATATAAAATTTCAGGAGTTATTAGTTCTAAAAAAATCAATTTGAAAAAGTGCCCTTTTTTGGGATATATAAAAAACTTAAAATTTATAATAAAAAATTATAATTTAGATGAGGTGGTAATTATAGAGGAGGGATTTCATAGAGAAAAACGAAATCAAATTATTGGAGAGTGTGAAGCTGTTCTACCAAAAATAAAATTAATTCCTGATGTGTTAGCGTTAAAAACTATAGGTGTTCATCCTGAATATATAAATGAGATATTATTATTAAGTATACCTAATAACCTTGCAGTGCCTATCAATCAAATTTATAAAGGATTATTTGATTTCTTATTATCATTTATTATTTCATTAATTTTTTTACCATTTTTTATTATAATTACTATTTTAATTAAACTTGATTCTCCTGGCCCTGTTTTTTTTACACAAGATAGAATTGGACATAGAGGAGAAAATTTTAAATTTTTAAAATTTAGATCTATGTATATTAATGGTGATAAGATATTAAATGATTTTATTAAAAAACATAAATGGGCTCAAAGAGAGTGGAAACAGTATCAAAAGCTAAAAAGTTATGATCCAAGAGTTACTCGTATTGGAAAATTTTTACGTAGATTTAGTATAGATGAAATGCCGCAAATATTTAATGTTTTAGTAGGTAATATGAGCATAGTTGGCCCCCGCCCATATTTACCAAGAGAAAAGAAAGTAATTGGTAAATATTTTTCTATAATATTAAAGGTAAAACCAGGGTTAACAGGATTGTGGCAAACAAGAGGTAGAAATAAATTAACATTCAAAACAAGATTAAAATTAGATGAATTCTATGTAAGAAATTGGTCTTTTTTCCTGGATTTTATAATACTGGGAAAAACTTTAAATGTTGTTATCTCTG
>CBDVEP010000142.1:0-7512 GCA_965373035.1 uncultured bacterium | reverse complement strand
GAAGGATGTGGCAATACCATTTAAATATTTTAAACAATTTACCAGAAGTTCAGCTTGTTGGTATTTCTGATATTAATAAAGAACTGCTGGGAGAATTAAGTTATAAATTTGACGTTAATGTATATGAGAATTATAAAAAATTAATCAAAAAATGTGATGCTGTTTTTATAGCTACACCTACAAGTACTCATTATGAATATGCAAAAGAATGTTTATCTATAAATAAGCATATTTTACTGGAAAAACCTATGACAACAAACCTTGACCAGGCAAGGGAGATTGTAGAGCTTTGCAAGAAAAAAGGTCTTATTTTACAGATTGGACATGTTGAACGTTTTAATGGGGCAGTACAGCAATTAAAAAAAATTATTATGAATCCTCTTTATATTGATTCTACAAGAATAGGGCCTTATGATTCAAGGGTTTCTGATGTTGGAGTTATTTTAGATTTAATGATACATGATATTGATATTTTACTTAATCTTATTGAGGACAATGTAGTAGAAATTTCAGCTATGGGAAGCTCTGTATTTAGTCCCTTTGAAGATATTGCTACTGTTCAATTATCTTTTAAAAATGGCTGTAATGCACATATTCTTGCAAGTAGAACTTCACAAAAAAGGAAAAGAGAATTAAGTATTATACAAAAGGATTCTTTTATTTATCTTGATTATGGAACCCAGGATATTGAAATACATCGCATGGCAAAAAACGCTTATCTTTTAACTCCTGAGGAAATCAGATATTCCCAGGAATCTTTTGTAGAACATTTATCAGTTCAAAAAGATAATCCTTTAAAATTAGAAATTATTCATTTTTTAAATTGTATTAATGAAAAAGAAAAACCATTTGTTTCAAATGACATTGATTTAAAAGCTCTTGACATTAGTTTAAAATCTATAAATATAATTGCCGGTAAATGCGAAAAATGAATGAATTTCAATTAATTCATTATTTAACAGAACAATTAAATAAAAAAAATAAAAATATTATTAAAAATATTGGCGATGATGCTGCTGTTATCAGTATAAATAAAGATAAATATTTATTATTAACAAGTGATTCTCTGGTTGAAAATATTCACTTCAAAAATTATAAAATCAGTAAAAAAAGATTCTGGTACACATTAGGATGGAAATCTCTTGCTGTTAATATTTCTGATATTTATGCAATGGGCGGGGACCCTGCTTTTGCATTAGTTTCATTACATGTTCCTGAAACCATTCACCATAAATCATTAAAAATTTTTTATTCCGGCTTAAATGACTGCTCATGTAAATATAATGTTAGGATTGTTGGAGGAAATATCTCTAAATCCAATAATGATTTTATTATTACAGTAAGTTTAACAGGAGAAGTGTATAAAAAGCATTTGTTATTAAGGGAAAATGCAAAAGCTGGGGATTATATTTATGTTCAAAAAGGAGTGGGCTTATCTAGTGCTGGATTATTTTTACTGAATAATGGATACAGGAAAATAAATAATATGCTTTTATCACATTTAATGCCTTGTCCTCTTATTAATTGGAAAAAGATACAGAAAAAGTATAAAATAAATTCAGCTATAGATATTAGTGATGGTTTAATTGGGGATTTAAATCATATTTTAACAAGTTCAAAAAAAGGAGCAGACATTTATATTGAAGATTTTTCAGTTGAGGAAGAATTAAGACGGGATTTTCCAGATAAATTTTTAGAATTTATATTATATGGAGGTGAAGATTATAAAATACTTTTTACCTCCCCTGATAAAATTAAGGAAAAAAATATGATTTTAATTGGTAGAATTACAAAGAAAAGAGGAGTAACACTTATTTATAAAGACAAAAAGATTAAATTAAAAGAACCAAAAGGATTTGTTCATTTTAAGTGATAAAAAATGAAAAAGATTATAAAACAGATTACAACAAATAGTGAGCTGGAAACTAAAAAATTAGCAAGAACATTTGCTCGTAAATTAAAAAAAGGTGATATTGTTGGACTGATTGGTGAGTTAGGAAGTGGAAAAACTATCTTTACCAAGGGAATTGCTGATGGAATGGGGATAAAAGAGCTGGTTACCAGTCCTTCTTTTAGTATTTTAAATATTTATCAGAGTAAACATGCCAAATTATTCCATTTTGATTTATATCGTTTAAATTCTAAAGAAGAGTTTGAAAATATTGGATATGAAGAATATTTTGAAGGAGAAGGTATTTCTATTATAGAATGGGCAGATAAATGTATGGATGTTTTACCCCTGCAATGTTATTTAATTAATTTTGATTATATTAATAAAAATAAGAGGAGGATAGCAATAACTCAAAAATGATAGGATTATTTATAGATACAGCAACAGCACTGGGGAGTATAGCACTTTATAAAGATAATGCTCTTATTGATAATACTATATTTTCTTCACATATGAATCACCTCCAGGTTTTACACCCAGCTATTGAAAAAATGCTGAAAAAATATTATGCATTATCAGATATTGATGTAATTGGAGTTGATATTGGCCCGGGATCTTTTACCGGGATACGTATAGGAGTAACCACAGCCAGAACATTAGCACAGTTAGGGAAGAAATTTATTTTTGGTGCGTCTTCCCTTGATGTTTTATGTCAGAATATCCCTTATCATAATCAATTGATATGCATTGTTATTGATGGTAAAAAAAACAGGCTTTATTCAGCATTTTATGTTTATAAAAATCAATTTCCTATGCGGATAAGTGATTATTTTGATATTGAAGCAGATATATTGGTTGAGAAAGTTAATCATTATAAAAAGAAATATTCAGAAGTTGTATTTTTAGGGGGAGGTCAGGAAAAGTATAAAGAAATTTTAAAGCAGACAGAATTAAAAGCAATTTTTACTTCAAAGAAATATTATTATCCGGAAGCAAAAAATATTTTTTACTTATTAAATAAGAAAAAACTTACAAAAAATTATGAAAAAATTGTTCCTTTTTATCTTCGCAAATCAGATGCAGAAGAAAATAAAAAGTTACAAAAAAAAATTAACACTTGACATGACTATTCTAAATGACTATATTGGAGTTAATGGAGTTAATGGAGTTAATGGAGTTAATGGAGTTAATGCAATGAAAACAATGACAATAAGTACATTTAAAACGTATGCATTAAGAGTTTTGGATCAGATTTCTAAAACTCATGAAAAAATTGTTATTACTAAAAGAGGAAAGCCCATAGCTGAAATTATTCCTTTTTACTCTTTAAAGGAAAAACCCATACCAGGTAAACTATCTCATACATTAGTCTCAGAAAAAGATATAATTTCACCTCTTGGTGAAAATTTATGGGAAGTATGCAAGTGAAGTACTTGTTAGATACACATATCTGGATTTGGTGGAATATGTCACCTGAAAAACTTTCGCAAAAAGTTAAATCCTTAATTATAAATCCAGATAAATACGATGAACTTCTCTTGTCCGCTATTTCAATTTGGGAATTTTGCAAACTTTTGGAAAAAGGAAAATTAGTTATTTCCTGTGATACAGAAGAATGGATAAAAGAATCATTATCAATGTTTAAATTAAGGATTGTGGAATTGTCTCCAATTATTTCATTAAAATCTACTATATTACCACAACCATTTAATGATGACCCTGCTGATCAAATAATTGTAGCAACAGGTCGTGAAGAAAAAGCTACTATTATAACCAAGGACAAACGGATTCTTGATTATCCACATATTAAGGCAATTTGGTAAAATTTGTAATTCTATGGCTAATATTCAAATAGTTGGCATAGTAATCGGTTATCACCGCATATCTGTCATTGCGAGGAGCTTTAGCGATGAAGCAATCTAACCGGTTACTTGGTATAGCACATTTATGTTGACTTTTAATATATTTTTATTATTATTTAATATATCAATAAATAGTACCGATATTTATTAATATGAAAATTATTCGAGGGGAATTATATTATGATAAAAAAAAAGATTTTTTTATGTATGTTGTTTCTTATTTTTATTAATTCAACTATTTTAGCTGATATTTTCCCTTCTCCAAAACGCTGGGCAACAAGTGATTTTTCAGATGATATGTATGATACTTATGATTATCTTACCACACGACCTGATATGCTTGTGAAAATAGATGGAACTCAACTTATTATTTTTCCAGATGAATTAGCATATGATATTTTAAGTTTAATAAATATGATTAATGATAATCCAGAGCGTGTCTTTCATAACAAAATTGGATTTGGATATGGGAATGGGAAATTTGGATTAGGAGTTCATTTCAGAAATCTTTATGAAAAACAATATTCATATTATCCTGTCGATTATGACCAAGATATTTATATTACAGATAATGATAATGATGGTATATATTTAGAAGCCAATGAACTCCAAACTACAATTATTTCTGCATCAACTAATTTTTATGGCAATGAAAACCTGGATTTTGGAGGTGGTATGGGATTTTCATTTGGTAAGTTGTTAATGGGTATTGGTTATCAGGGTTTTATAGATGATAATCATGTTATTGATAATATCGATTATTATGAATCGTATGAAAATTATTATGGTTCATCTATTCTTAACAATAAAACAACTTATATTGATAAGCAGCAAAGTAAAGATAAAGACCATCAGCATCATATAATTTTAAATATAGGAATCAACCGAATAGAAAGTCCCAGAAAAAATAAAAATAACTTTGAAGCTCCTGTTTTTTTACTGGAAAGTCAGTTAATTATTTTTAAAGAACATGATATTACTAGAGATGAGTACATACTCACAGAAGATAGTGACCCTTCTGGTAATATTTCGTCCAGTCTTTTTAATAAAAAAGTATATAATGGTTTTAGCTCAAAGCCAACAAAAGAATTAGATGAAATACGTGAAGGTTTAAAATTACAATTTAAACCTAAATTTAATTTTCAAAAAAGTGATTTATTACAGTATAATATTCAGGGGAAATTTGGTATTGGTTTAAATATTAAAGATTCCATGGATGAAAAAACAGTTTACAGCTATACAGATTATCAAACAGATATTCCAGCTTTATATCAGGATACAGTAAGTTCTTATGAAGAGACTATAGCAGATTATCAGGGTGATGGCAAATATTTAATGTATGGACTGCGATTAGAACAGGTTTTTAAGCCAAAATATTTTACAATTGGGATTGCCATCGATGCTACGGTTGAACAAAATACTATTCAACTTTCAGGCACTACAACTAAAACCATTCGAGAAAAATATGATTCTACTTATACAAATTATACTCTTAAATCTCCTGTTTATCCTGGTGTTGATAAAAAATACATTGTTACTCAATATCCTGATTATGAAAAAGGGATAACAGAAACAAAAAAAATTGAAACAACGATTTCTATTCCAGTTGGCTTTGAATTTAATTTAGCTAAATATATTAAACTGCGAACAGGATATACTTATAAAGTTGTTCATTCTTATAATAAGACTACATCTAATACCACAAATAAATTATGCTTATGTTGAAACCACAACCTGTGAAGACCCATCTAAGAACGATGAAGTTGATTATGGTTCTGATGCTAATTATTCTGAAAATAATTCAATAAATATTATTACTTATACAGATATCTCTCATATTTTTACAGCAGGATGTGAGATTATTTTATCAGAAAAAACATCTTTTAATCTGGGTGGGCACTATGATGTGATTAATGATGCGGCTTTAATTATTTTAGATACAAAATTAAAATTTTAAAAGGATAATATTATGAAGATTAAAATTATAATTTTATTGTTTATTATAACTATCATTTATTTTAACTGTTCAACTGAAATAGAAGAAGGTCCAATAATACCAACTGCTCCAACAGTTAATTATTCGTATGGGACTAATACGCCATCTCTTCCTTTTATTGATGCAAATTATACAGGTTCTTATGGAAGTTTAAAGGCTGTTATTAGCTGGAGAGATGTGGGAAATAGTGTGAATTCATATAACATTTATAGAGATGGTCAGCTTATAAGCACAATTAACAAGCAAGATGGAGGCACTAATTTTGGTATAGGCTGCTATGTTTATACAGATACTGCTCCTTCCCAAGGAATTCATACCTATGGTATAGAAAGTGTAGGAGTAAATGGAAAGAAGAGTACTATTTCTACTCGTTCTATAGGGTGTACAAATTATAGTAGTATTGGAAATTTATCAGGGACTTATTATACTTATGAAACTAATTATAATTATTTTTATTGGCCTCCAATTATTGAATCCATAGAAAAACATTATATAGGTGGTGCCTCAATTGTTGCTGTATCAACAGTTGGTGATAAAGTTGGTTATACTAAATCAGAGGCTGATGGTAATTTCTCTATTTCAGGGCTTCCCCAGGGAACTTATAATGTTTATTTATCGCATCCTTCTTATGTATTACCAGGAAATATTACTGTTTCTATTTCTGCTGGGGCAACTACAACTACTAATGTTGAATATTAATTAATATGAAAAAATCAGCAATTAAAACTTCATTATTAATTTTTTTATTAAGCTTTATTTTCTATAATGGCTGGATTGAAGATGTTTTGGATCAGAATAGAGATTTTTTAACTTATGAAAAAACAGGAGAAGATCAGGATATTAAGAAAAAGATTAATGCTGTGTTTTCCTTTATCCCCTCTTATTTTGACCAGTTAAAGGTTCAGTTTAATCAACTTAGTCAGGAAAAAGCTGATTTTGATAATTATTTTAATGAAATTATTCAATTGGCAGATCTTTCTCAAGAAAAAGATGTTATTGCTGATTATAAAATGAAATATCTTTCTCTTATTAAAAATTTTGATGATATGAAGAATATTTTAGCTTCTGCTGAAAATAAACTGGAGTCCTCTTTTAATGAGGTTAATCAAATTGTTGCAGAATATAAAAATACTTTCAAAGAAGACCCTGTAAAAAATAAAATTGCTGATAAAGAACTTTATCAAATTCAACAGCAAGTTAATACTCACACAGAATGGATTGCTAATACATCCCAGACAATTGATGATTATATTCATGATTTAAATAATAAAAATAAGGAGTTTGAAGCTAAAACAAAGGAAACAGTGTTGCCAGAAGAAGAGTCACTTAAAACAGATAAGATGATAGAGCCTCAGACATCTGAAATGAAGGATAGTAAAAAGGAAGATATCTGGCAGGAAATTCAGAAATCAAAACTAACAAAAGATAAAAAGAAATCAGACAAATTATACAATAATGCCAATCAATTGTTTGAAAAGGGTGATTATCAAGAAGCACTACAGCAGTATAAAAAAGCAGCTCAGTATAATAAGGATAATTTTATGGCTTTAGCTGGCATTTCCAAAGTCTATATAATAAATAAACAATATGACCCAGCTATTAATATGATTAATAGAGCAATTAATATATTTAAAAAGACAAAGTAAGGTAGATATTATTCAGCTCATAACATTAATGAAGTTTTTTCAAGATAAGCCTTGTTGCACAAGTAATATTTTAGATTTTCTAAAATTGTAATTTAGGAGTTAAGACTTTAGTCTTTT
>CBDVEP010000141.1:0-7602 GCA_965373035.1 uncultured bacterium | reverse complement strand
CGACATGGCCACTAAAAATAATCCGATTTTACCCATTAAATCGACAGCCTGAATAATTAATAATACATTTGTTAAAAATATGAGTGGAAGTGGGATTTATTGGAGTTCATTTGCTTCTGGTTCTGTATTGAATAATATTATAATATCAAATGGTAGTAGTGCTGGAGATTATGGAATATATATTAATACCACTGATTCAGTATTTATAGCTCATAATGATCTATATGGAAATCAGGACGGCCCCACAAATAATTTAGGAGGCGGTATGATTTGGGGTTCTGGCAATACCCTTGAAGATCCGCTGATTAATACAATGGGGGATTGTGAAATAATGTCAGAATCAAGTCCTGCTGTTGATAGCGGGACTAACATTCCAGGAGTAATTACTAATTATTTTGGCAATGGCCCGGATATGGGATGGCTGGAATTTGGAACTGCAGTATCTAGGTTTACTTATGAGTCTGATTTAACATTTGTTGCGGATACATGGAATTTAAAGAGTATAATGGGAATGGACTTATTACACCCGGATATTAACGAAGCTTTAAATTATATGGATATTGGTTCTTATTATGCTTATTGCTGGAATTCAATATCACAGGAATATGTATCTCCGCTGGAATATAAAAGTCTGGAAATGGATTTTAAAGGATGGGGGCTCTGGGTTTATCCCAGGAAGAGTACAACAGTGCCTACCCTTGGATTTTTGATGGAAGAGAATGCTACATTTACAATTAATTTAAAACCAGGGTGGAATCTTATATCATCTTCTTTTGGATTTATATGTAATGTTTTAAAAGTTTCATTTGATTGTAATGATATTGATGGTGATTTATGGAATAAGGCAGCTAATAATGGTACTGTTGATTTAAGAATATGGGGCTGGGATGCAAAAGCAAATGAGTATTATGTAACAGATCGATTGCATCCCTGGAAAGGATACTGGGTATGGGCTAACAAGGATTGTTATTTACATATAACAGGAAATGAACAAACACCACTGCCAAATATTCATGGAATTGCAAATTTAAATAGTTTAGGAAGCACAATAGGTATAAACAGTATAAAAGATGGATGGGTCGCAAGGATTGGACTTGCTGCAGCAGGTAAAAAAGATATGTATAATGTGATTGGAACTAAAAATGATGCAGAAGATGGAATAAGTATTGAAGATTCTTATAAGGCTCCAAGAGTACCTGAAAAAAATGTGCGTGTGGAATTAGGAGCTGGATTAAGTTATGACATTAGAAAACCTGTTGAAACAATAAAGATATGGCAGATAAAATTAACCAGTGAATATGAATATGAGGATGGAACATTGGAATATGACCTGACAGAGATAAGCAAAGCAGGACTGTTCTGCCTGCTTGCAGAAAAGTATTCAGGTAAGGAACTGGCAAGACATGGAAGAGGAACATTAGCAGTTGAAGGTGGAAAATACGGGATTAATAAAGAGTATGTTTTAAAAGTAGCTACAGAAGAATATGCAGGACTTTTAGTTGGCGGAATTAAAATAATGGAAACTAAAGCTTATCCCAATCCTGTAAAATTAAGAGAAAGAGAAATTATAAAAGTTGCGTATTTAATAAGTGAAGAAAGTGAGATAAAGATAACAATATATGACATAACAGGAGCTGAAGTAAGAAAAGAAAAAATCGGGACAAGGGGAATGGGAAAACATATTGAAATGATGAATATACGAAATCTTCCCTCTGGTGTATATATATATGAAATAAGAGCAAAAAGCACAATCAGTCAGCGGGAAGATCTGGTAAGAGGAAAATTTGTAGTTATTAAATAGTGACAATGGGGACGGTGCGTCACTTTGTAACAGTTTAATAAATAAACTGTTACAAAGTACGCACCGTCCCCAAAGCCCAAAGGAGTGTGGTTATTATGAAAAAAATAATAGTGATTTCTTTTATAATTTTATTTACACAAACATTATACAGTGCTATGCCTTATGCTTTTCTTGAATATGGAGTAGGGAGTTCTGATTTAAGTAAAACAGGTATTGTATCAGCAGAATCATCTGCTGCATCTTTTTATAACCCTGCCCTGCTTGTTAATAAAGATAACCAAATCATGGCTGGATACAGTATCCCTTTTAACAGGAATTTTTTTTTAAAAGAAGGAGAGACTGGTATTGAAGGGATTGGTATTTATAGTCTTGGGATTTCATATTCAAAAGAAAAATATGGAATTGGTATGAGTGGATTAATGCTGAAAAATAATGATTTAACAGGATATGATGACGATGGCAATGAAACAGGCTCTTTTTCCACTTATGAAGTGTGTCTTTCTTTTGGATACGGTATGAAGTTAAATAATCGATTAAACATAGGTATTAATAATAAGATAATATATCAAAGATTATATGAAGGATATAGCAGGGTATTGGCTGCAATAGGAATTGGGATTGAAAGAAAAATTAACAGCAGATTATATTTAACAGGTATTATTGATAATTTAATTAATTACAGGATATCAGGGGATAACACAAGTTATGAAACTCCTAAAAGAGGTTATGGAATAGGAATGGGATATAATATTGGAAGATTTAATTTATCTGCTACTTTATTGAGTGACCTTGAAGATGTTAAAATAAGTACAGGATTTAATATGGGTGTAATGAAATATGTTGAATTATTTGGCGGAATAAAAGACAGTATGGGGTATTACAGTAGTGATAGTAAATTTAATGCCCTTAGCAATTTAAGTACAATGAATATTGGAGTAAAATTTAATATAAATAAATGGGGGATGGATTATTCAATGGGTTATCAGGGCACACTTGGTATAAAACATACAATTTGCGGAACATATAGATATTAGTAAATTTTAGAGTTATCATCTCTTTTAAGCAATAAAGCAGGGGAGTAATTGTAGCCGAGACTTAAGTCTCGGCTATAATTACTCTTCCCTACAGTTATGATTATATAAGAGTCGATAACTTATCAATTATATTTTAGAGTTAAAAAGATAAGCAGGAGGAATACAGGATGAGGAAAATAGCCAGTATTTTTATAATTTTAATACTTATTATAGGGACAGCCACAGTATTATTAACGGCAAAAGATGAAAAAGCAAACTATGGAAAAGTAACTTATTTACAAGGCAGGGCAATGGTTAAAAGGAATGATAAAAAAAAGGAAAAGATTAAAATAGGAACAAAAATATACCAGGGGAATTTAATAAAAACTTATGCAGCATCACGTTTAAATATTACCCTGCCAACAGGGATAAAAATTCAGATTAAAGATGAAAGTGTTTTAAGTCTTGATAAGTATCTCAGCGGCAAGAAAGAAAATCAGTCAAAATTCAAAATATTTTTAGGGGCATTAAAAATAAAAGTTGAGAAGTTAAAAAAAGGGTCTAATAATCTTTTTCTTGAAACCCCTACCGCTGTTGTTGGTGTAAGAGGAACAATTATACATCCAACTGTTTTAAGTGGAATAACCCGTGTAGCCGTGCTTGAAGGAAGTGCGACTGTACAGGATATAGCAAATATAGGTGCCAGTCAGCTTGTTAATGCAGGATTTTCCTGTGAAGTTAGACAAGGACAGGCAGCATCAATACCAGTACTTATTAGAGGTTCAGGTGGAGGCGATGATACCATTGCTCCACTTATAATAGTCATAAGACCAATAGGAAACCTGGAGCATACAACAGTTAAAAATTATACTGTTCGTTTTATTGTAACTGATGAAAACCTGGATAAAGTTAGAGTAAATGGAGTAGGATTAAGCGGCATAACATCCGGAGTTCCTATAAGCCATGAGATAACATTATCACCTGGAAAAAATACAATTATTATACAGGCAGAAGATGTTAACATGAACAAAGCAGAGGTAATAAAAGAGATTCAATATATCTTTTTACCTCCAGACCCGCCAAAGAGATAAAAATTGTAAAGATAATATTGGGGACGGTGCGTACTTTGTAACTTTATATTTTTTTAATAAACTAAGTAAACTTAACAAATAAAGTTACAAAGTACGCACCGTCTATGAGACAAAAGTCAAGTATTTTTTTAATTTTTAACTACATTTTGTATAAATGAACCTATTTCTTTCTCTAGTTTCATTCTTTCGTATTTTTTTATAAATTTTTCATATATACTCATTTTGTTTTGATGTGTTTTTATATTTCTATATCTATAATATTCTCTATCTCGCAACATATAATAAATAGATACAAACATTTTCCTTACTATTGCCATCCTCACTTTTCCTTTACTTTTTCCTTTAATTTTATTTTCATAAAAGGATTCTATATTTGGATTGATTTTTCTAAAATGTGTTAGTGATTGTAATAATAATGATATTGATAACTTCCTTCCTTGCCTATTTGTCTTCCCAATATGTGTTGTATCATTGGAGCTATCTACTTTAGGTGCTGATCTTAAATATGAAGAAAAATGTTTCCCGTTTTTAAATCTATCTATCTGCGCATAATCAGATATCAACGCTATCGCTACAAATGGACTTATCCCATGCACTGATGTTAAAATTTCTATCTCTTTTTTATATTTTCTCCCTGCATAAAGGATTTCTTTCTTTATCTCTTCTGCTTTTTTTTCAAGATGTTCTACACTCTCATATAACATTTTTATTTGAATCTTATATTCTTCTGCTATATCCAAATTTAATATCTCATTCCTTTTGTCTGGTGAAAAAATATATTTTTTATTATATGGTTTCAAATTCTGTTTTAGGATAGAATGAACCCTGTTTTTTACAGAAGTAATTTGTTTTTTGTATAATTTGTAAGTTGTAAATAAAGCTCTTAATTTTCTTACATTTTCTTCTGGTACATAAACAGTAGGTAAAAAGTCATTATCTGATTCTACATGATATTTTAACATCCTTGATAATTTAAATGCATCAATTTTATCAGTTTTTTTCCCTGAATTATGTATGATTTGAAATTGTAATGGATTAACTACAAGAGCATCTTTTACTTTATTTTTAATTAAATTATAAAAAGAAAAAGTATTTGTTGATGCTTCAATAGATACATAATCTTGTCCTGATAATTTTGTGTAAAAACGTTTTAGACTATCTTCATTAATAGGAAAAGTAATCATATTACTGATATTTCCTTCTTTTAAAAAATTACAAGTAAAATTATTAGAGTGTAAATCAATACCAATATACGCTATAAGGCACCTCCAATTAAAAAATAATTTGACTAATGCCTCTAAGGCGGTATATTCAAATTGATAAAATAGTTGAATACCAACCGTCTATTCGGGTTGACTGTCTATGACAGTTCCCATTATTTTAATACGGAAGGCGGCTGCTAATCGTCCCCACGGGCTTGACATAAGTCATCCCAGGTGCGTGGACAGCTCGTTTCCTGGCATTAATCATATCCAGGTAGTATAATGCACCGCTTTCCTTTTTCAACTATTTTATTATATCCTCATAATATCGTCCCCATTATTTTAAATTAAAAATTATATTTAGGCCTTTTAATGTCAGATCAGGCTCCATAATAGAAGATATATTGATATCCTGTTTAAATAAAGGGGCTAACCCACCTGTCATGATAACTTTGCTTTTATTATTATATTTTTTTCTTAGTAAATTTATAATATAATTTATAGTACCAATAGTTTGATAATAAAGACCTGATTGAATGCTCTCAATAGTATTTTTTCCAATAATGTGTTCTGGTTTTTTGATTTCTACTTCAGGAAGCTTTGCTGTTCCCTGATGTAATGCTATAAGCATTAAAGGCAGTCCAGGTAAAATCAAACCTCCACGATAATTTTTATTTTTATCTATAAAACAGAAAGTTATGGCTGTTCCAAAATCAATTATAATACAGGGTGCTCCATATAACTGAACTCCAGCTACTGCATTAACTATTCTATCAGCTCCTATTTCATCCGGATTAGGATATTTTAATGTTATGTTTAATTTTAACTGGTTTGTAACAATAAGTGGTTCTATGTGAAAATATTTTATTATTAATTTTTTAAATGTACTATTTAGATTAGGAACAACACTGGAAAGAATACAATGGCTTATTTTGTTATTCTGTAAAAAGCAAGTCAAGATATTTGCATATTCATCTTCAGTTTTTTTTTCATTAGTAGAAACACGCCATTTTTTTAATAATTTATTTTTTTGGAATATGCCAACAACAATATTTGTATTACCAATATCAATACATAACAACATATCATATAATATATAATTTTAATTTTTTAAATCAATAAAAAATTTTTATTGACAAGTAATAAATAAATAATACATTACTTTTTAATGAAAAAAAAGATTACAATTGCAGGGTGTCTTCTTGGTATTATTAATTTTTTTTATTTTTATCTTCTTCTATCTTTAATTTTATATTTTTTTTATCATAAGAATATACTGTCAGCTCAGATAAACATCTCAACACTTATTTATTTAATTTCAAGTTATTTATTATTTACGTTTTATTCTATTTTTGAATCAAGAAGGATAATTAAGAATTTTGCTCAGTTTATTAAAACACCTTATACAAATAAAGTTTTAGAATTAATAGAATTTATTATGTTTTCCATTATAATTTTATTGTTATTTTATTTTGTTTTGAAAATTAAATTAACAGAAATTTATCTTGTAAAAAGTACTGTTTATATTTTATTTTTTTTAATAATAGGGAGCCTTTCTTTTAAAAAAATTTATTGTTTTTTTTCAAATATAATAATATTGAATTTATTTTATGATTATTACAGCTATGATTATATTGATGACAATAAAATTTATAGGATTGATGAGTTTGATGATTTTTTAGATAAAAGCCAGGAGTTAATAAATCAGGCAAAAAGGTTTGGTCTTAATTTAGGTATTATTGTTTTGTATTTTAATAATCTTGATAAATTCAAGGATTTTCAATATCAAAAGTTTTTAAGAAAGCAGATTAACTTCATATTAATTGAAAATTCAAGAAATTATGAACATTGGGGCAGGTCCAAGGAAAAGGATATTTACATTAAAATCGTAGAAGTAAAAGATAAGGATGACCTTATTGAAACTTCTGAAAGGTTCTTCAGTATATTAAAACAGAATCAGTTTTATATTTTAAATAAGCCCATTACACTGGATTTTAAAATGCTGGGTGTATATTTAAAGAAAGATTATTTTGAATCCAATGATATAAATTTAATGGATGAATTTTTATTAATTGTCAAACAGGATTTTGAAGTTATAAGAAGAATGGAAGAAGATTTAAGGATTATTGAGATAGAATAAAAATTATGAATATTTTTTTATTGGGTATTATTCTGGTTAGTTTAATTTTTATTCTTTACCTGAGATATCTGATTTTATTTTTAATGATTCCCAAGAAAATAAAATTAGCTATAAAATTATTAGAAAGCCGTAGGGAAGGGCAGGCTGTTAAACATCTTACAGATGTTTTAAAAATGGACAGGGGAAATCCAATTGCAAACTGGTTAATGTCCCGGATATATATTAAAAAAGATCAGTATATTCTGGCACAGATGTATTTATATGATATTCTCTATAATTCTAAGTTTACAGAAGAAATCAATGAGGTTAAAATACGGGAAACACTTGCTTTTTTATATCAAAAACTTGGTGATTT
>CBDVEP010000140.1:0-7810 GCA_965373035.1 uncultured bacterium | reverse complement strand
AACCAGCCAAAAACGAATCAATGAAACTTTAAACAGCGAAAAAAACAAGCAAATCCTAAAGTATTATTACAAAAAAAAATAAAAACAACCGACCTGAAGGTCGGTTTTTACATAAATCGACAGCTTGATTATTTTTTCACAGCATGGGGCGTAAATAATAATCAAATATTTTCCATTTATCCTGTTTTTTGATTAATGTGAATGTTTCTTCTGTGTTGCCTGATGTATACTTACAATCATAAATTAAAACAATCATTCTTCCCCTGTTTTTTCCACATGAAAAGTTTTTCCTTTCTTTCCATTTCTTAAATTTATATTCTTCACATATTCCAAATCTTCTTCTGTATATCTTTTCAAAATCTATGAATCGCTTCAAAGAAATGTCTCTCTTAAAGTTATCATGGAAAAAATCATACAGTTGATTATATTCTTCCTGACTTCTTAATTGAAAATATTTTTCCACTGTTTTAAAAGCGGAAACAGGTTCTTTTGAGCATGAAATATTTAATGATAAAGCAAAAAGGAGAATAAAATAAAAAATTTTGTTTTTCATATAGTTGCTCCTGTGATTCAAGCTTTACAACTTGAATCTTTATTTATGGTTTATCTATTTATGGTTCGGGTTATGAAACCCGAACCAGCGAATTAATCTATTAGTAATTTATTGATTCGATTAATTCTTTGGCATGTTGTAATGTGGTTTGGGTGACCTGTTCACCAGCCATCATTCTGGCTGTTTCATAGATCTTTTCATTATAAGTTAGTTCTTTTAATCTTGTAATGGTTCTATTCCCAACTACTTCTTTTGATATAAAAAAATGTTTAACAGCAAATCTTGAAATCTGGGCTTGATGTGTGATTACAATGATTTGTTTGTTTCTGCTTAAAAATTTCATTTTCCTGCCAACAACATCTGAAGTTTTTCCGCCGATACCCATATCAATCTCATCAAAAATAAGAGCATTTACTTTATCCACTTCATTTAAAACAGTTTTTAACGCAAGCATTATCCTTGACATTTCCCCGCCTGAAACAATTTTCCTTAAGGGTTTCAGCTCTTCACCTACATTTGGAGCAATTAAAAATTCAATATTATCTATTCCTTTATCTGTAAGTTTATATCTTTTATCATCAATCTGAACAATACCGTCCGGTTTTTCAATATATGAAACATTTACCTTAAAAATACTTTTTTCCATATCAAGGTCATTTAAATTTTCCATTATCCTTTCATCAAAAAGCTTTGCCACTACCCTTCTTCTTCCTGACAAATTAATTGCTAATTTGTTTAATTCTCCTTTAACTTTCTGAATTTCTGCTTTTGTTTCTTCTATCTCTTCTTCACTTTTTTCTATGGCATTGAGATCATTAATGGATTTTTCTTTATAAGCAAGAATATCCTCAATTGTTTCACCATATTTTTTCTTAAATTTATTAATTAATTCAATTCTTCCAATAATAGTATCAAGCCGCTCAGGAGAAAATTGAAATGAAGATTTGTATTCTCTTAATGATGAAACTGCATCTTCAACCTGATAATAAGCATCTTCCAACCGTTGTTTTATGGACACAATATTAGGGTCATATTTTTCTACATCTGATAAATTATCTATGGTTTCTTTTAATTTTGAATATAAATCATTTTCTGAGCCATATAAATTGTTATAGCTGCTCTCTACAGACTGGAAAATTTTCTCCTGGTTGTTCAAAAGCATAAATTCTTTTTCCAGCTCTATATCTTCTGCTTTTTTAAGATCTGCGTTTTCTATTTCTTCAATGCTGAATTTTAATAATTCAATCAACCTGGACTTTTCCTGCTCATTCATCTGTAATTTTTCTAAAGTATTTTCCAGTTGAATATACTCTTCAAATTTAGCAGTAAGAAGCTCCCGCTCCTCTTCAATATGTCCAAACTTATCTAAAAGCTCAATATGAGTATTAACTTTTAATAATGATTGATGTTCATGCTGACCGTGAATATCAACTAAAAAGTCTCCTATTTCTTTTAACTTGGAAAGAGGGACTGGAGTTGAATTAATATAATTCTTACTCTTTTTATCAACTGTTATTTCACGCCGTATTATTAATAATTCCCCTTTATCATGTTCAATCCCGGAATTTGTAAGTATACTTATTACCTGTAAATTATTTGAAATATCAAACATAGCTTCAATAATGGATTTACTTTCCCCTGTTCTAACATTTTCCGTGCTTGCTTTTTCACCCAGAATAATATTTAATGCACCAATAATAATGGATTTCCCAGCTCCTGTTTCTCCGGTTAAAACATTAAAACCATCCTGAAAATTAATTGTAAGGTCTTCAATAAGTGCATAATTTCTTATTCTTAAATGTTCCAGCATTCTTTACTTACTCCACCCAGTTAAATTTTTGGCGCAGTACATCAAAAAAATTCCTGTCAGGGGATGTGATAAATTTTAAATTTTTTTTATATCTTTTTAAAATAATTTTATCACCTAACTGCAATTTAATCCCTTTAAAACCATCAATAGATAAATTCAAATCGTTAAATCGAGAAATATTTTCAATGATAATATTTGACTTTGAAGGAATGATAATAGGTCGAAAAACTAATGTATGAGGACAAATTGTATTTAAGATAAAAACATCCATTACAGGATAAATAATAGGGCCTTTTGCACTAAGTGAATAACCTGTTGAACCTGTTGGAGTTGAAACCATTACCCCATCACCGGCAAATGTTCCAATATATTGTTTGTCAACATACGCCTTTAATTTTATTACTTTAGTAAGACCACCTTTACTGATAACAGCTTCATTAATGGCTTTAAAATCTTGTATTTTTTTTCCTTTTCTTAAAAGATCAGCTTTTAAGATTAATCTTTCTTCGATTGTTATTTTATTATTACAAAGGTTAAATAAATTTTCTTCTATTTCGTCTTTCTTTACTTCAGTTAAAAAACCAAAATTGCCTACATTAATTCCAAGAAGAGGAATTTCCTTATCTATAAAAAGATGAGCTGCTGATATAAAAGTCCCATCTCCTCCAATTACAATAGCATACCTGCAATTATTGATAAACTTTTTTCTATTAACTCCTAATGTTTTAAACTTTGATTTACTTACAATCTCATCTAATAGATTAAATTTAATGTTATATTTTTTTCCCGTGCTTAATAATTTTTTTAATATATCAGGAGCATTTTCTTTTTTTAAATTTGCAAATACGGATATATTCAAATCATTTTACCTCGATTTAACGCTTAGAAAACGGGGTCTATTGACCCCCCTTATCCAGGGACAAAGCCTTCACTACATAAATAATACAATCTAATGTTTTGCAACAAGACTGCATGCCTTATCCCTTATATATTACCTTTTAATTTTAAATTCATATAATTTAAATGTTTCCGGGTAAATAATCAAGCCTCTATCATATTTTAATATCATTATTTTAAAAAGTAATTCATAATCTATACTTTTACCATCCTCAGGATTTAAAAAACATAAATATTTTTTATTTTTACGCTTTACAATAGCAACAATACTAAAACTAAACCTTGTTTCATTATTATTTATCAGGACTTTGTATCTGAAATTTTTATTAACATCAATTATTTGAAATTTGTTGGTTTTTAAAACATGATGCAATCTCTTTATTTCTTTATTCCCTTTTACAATAAATTTTCTGATTTTTAATCTTTTTAATCTATGATATAGATATATTCCTGTCAATATTCCAAGAATAACAGAGCCGGTTATTAATGTAATAATTTCAATAGATATCTTTATCATCACACATTAAATCTGAAAATAATAACATCACCGTCCCTGACAATGTATTCTTTTCCTTCCAAACGATAAAGTCCTTTTTTCTTTGCTTCTGCTTCTGATCCTGCGGTCTTTAAATCATTAAAATGAATAATCTCAGCCCGTATAAACCCTTTTTCAAAATCACTGTGAATAGCTCCTGCTGATTCAGGAGCACTGCTTCCTTTTTTAACAGTCCATGAATGAGTTTCTTTCTCTCCTGCAGTAAAAAATGATATTAAATCAGCATAATTATAAGCAAACTTAATCAGCCTGTTTAAAGAAGATTCATTTAAATTAAGAGTTGTAAGAAATTCTTTTCTTTCTTCATCATCTAACTGCTGAATTTCACTTTCAATTTTTACTGACATATTTAAAGTGTGAAAATCCTCAAAATAATTAAAATTCTGGTTTAATTTATCTTCATCACAATTAACAATAATAAAAATAGGCTTCTGGGTTAATAATTTAAAACCTTTTATAAATCTTTGCTCATCTTCATTGATTAGGATTTTATTTATAAAAATACCTGATTCAAGTTTTTCTTTTAATTCAAATAATAAATTTTTTTCTTTAATTAATAAATCCTGTTTGGAACTTTTTAATTGCTGCTCAATCCTTTCTATCCTATTTTCTATTAACATTAAATCAGCTAAAATAAGTTCATTTTTTATTATGTTAAAATCTCTTTCCATATCTAAACTGTCTAAAGGATGAAATACATTTTCATCTTTAAACTGACGTAAAATAACAGCAAATAAATCTACTTCTTTAGCTTCAATTAATGCTTTATTAGTTTCTTTGGTATCTTTCTTTATGGAAGGAATAAGGTTAAATTCTATCTGGGAATAAACTTTTTTTTTCGAGTTGTATAAATCATTTAAAAAGTCAACCCGCTCATCAGGAACATTTATAGTACCAATATCTTTTTTATTAAATCCGGAATAATCTTCTTTAATTCCTGTTAAAAGTGAAAACAAACTTTTTTTACCGGAAAATTCTAATCCTATAATGCCTACTCTCATAATTTTACAAATAAACCTGCTTGATTAAAAGTAATTTTATATAAATTAGATTTAAAGTCAATGAAAAAAATATTAAACAAAATAATCATTTAACGTTTTTTTTAAAAGCACGAAAATAAAAATAGGATAATCAGGAGGTGACAATCACTAACAACAATCACTAACAAGGAAGTAATGATTTTAATCAACAACATTCAAGGAGGAGTAAAATTATGATTATCAATCATAACATAAGTGCGATTTATACGCAAAGGGTATTAAAGTTTAATAACTGGGCAGTGAATAAGGACATTGAAAAACTTGCTTCAGGTGAACGAATTAACAAAGCAGGTGATGATGCATCTGGTTTAGCTGTATCTGAAAAAATGAGAACTCAAATCCGTGGATTACGACAGGCTGAAAGAAATGCAGAAGATGGAATGTCATTTATTCAAACTATTGAAGGATACTTGCAGGAAACTCATAGTTTAATGCAGAGAATCCGTGAATTAGCTGTTCAGGCATCTAATGGTATTTATACTGATGAAGACAGGATGCAAATCCAGGTTGAAGTTTCTGAATTAATTGATGAAATTGACCGAATTGCTTCACAGGGACAATTTAATACTATGATGGTTCTTACCGGTCGTTTTGCTGATCCGGCAAGAGGTGGATTTCCAACAGCCAGTATGTGGTTTCATGTTGGTGCTAATATGGATCAAAGAGAAAAAGTTTTTATTGGCACAATGAATTCCCAGGGTTTAGGACTGAAAAGCCCTATTGGTAATCCTGAAACAGCAACTTTTGTCAGTATAAGCACACCAGGAAAAGCTAATGCAGTTATTGGTCTTATTGATAATGCTCTAATGAAACTTTCCAAGCAAAGAGCTGATTTAGGAGCTTATTATAACAGATTAGAACACACAGCAAAAGGCTTAATGGTTGGCTATGAAAATATCCAGGCAGCTGAATCACGAATTCGTGATGCAGATATGGCTGAGACCATGGTTAACTTTGTAAAAAATCAAATATTAATACAGACCGGAACAGCTATGTTAGCACAGGCTAATATGAAGCCTCAGTCTGTTTTAAAATTATTAGGTTAAATTTTATTAAAAAATAAACACCTCCATGCATAAAAAGGCTGTCTCTTTAAGGCAGCCTTTTTTGTTTTAATATTTTTATTGAAAAAGTAATTATAAATTATATTATTTTTTCATCTATGAATAAATTAAATGGTATTTTTATAAAAAATTTTAACTTAAAAAAAATCAGTTATTTTAAAATTGGTGGAAAAACAAAACAATATTTTATTCCTGATGATTTTGAAGATTTACAATATTTCCTTAAGCATGCATGGAATAAAAAAGAAAAATTTTATATCATTGGTAATGCTTCAAATATTTTATTTAATGATAAATTTTACAATGGAACTATTATTAATTTAAAAGGATTCACAAATACAATTGAACTTAAAAAAAATAAAATTTATGCCTGTGCTTCTGTTCATCTTGATAATTTAATTAATTTTACTATTCAAAATTCATTAAAAGGTCTGGAAAAATTAAGCGGTATTCCCGGTACAATTGGCGGAGCACTTATAATGAATGCAGGAGCTTTTGGTGTTGAAATAGGAAAACATGTTGAATTTGTGAAAGTTTTAACATATTCCGGCAAGATTAAAATTTTAAAACAAGATGAAATCAACTTTTCATATAGAGAAGCAGCTCCACTGGAAAAATATATAATTTTAGAAACATGCTTAAAATTACGAAAAGGAGAACATAAGTTACTCCTTAATACTCAAAAAAAAATCTTAAAAAAAAGAAAAATAAAACAACCTCTGGAATATCCATCCTGCGGCAGTATTTTTAAAAGACCTGAACATAATTATGCCGGCAGGCTTATTGAACAATGCTGTTTAAAAGGATATCAAATTGGAGGAGCTCGAATTTCTGAAAAGCACTGTAATTTTATTGTTAATACTAATAAAGCTAAAGCAAATGATGTTATGGAATTAATTAATTATATTAAAAAGCAGGTTTATAAAAAATTTAAAGTTAAATTAAATATGGAAATTAAATTATTTAATTTTTAGATAAATAAAAGGTAATCGGTAGTTATCGCCTCTTATGTAATCACAACTGTAGGGGAGACTTAAGTCTCCCCTACTACTTTATTGTTTAAAAGACGAGGTAATTAACCCATTACAATAAAAGTTTGTAAAAACTTGAAAATTTTTTTAAAAGTATATTATATTACTTCGGTGTTACGAGTTGTGAAACTCTAACCAGCGATTCGCAGGAATGAGTTATGAATAATATGAAAAGATTAATTTATTTAATGACAACCTTTTTATTACTACTCTTTTTAAATTCTTATTATGCTTACGGCATAATGAAAAATTCTAATTTGCAAAAATTTAAAATTACTGCTATTGCTGATACAAAAAAAATTTCATTAAACAAAAAATTTCAGGTTATTGTAACTGTAAGCTACATTGGAAAACCTGGTGATTATATCATTACAGAGCCTTACATAGAAAAATATCATAATTTAGATTTAGTTGGGAATTCAACAGAAACATCAGTTATGACATCTACTGAAGTTAGTAATAAAAAAGAAATTATCAAAAAATATGTTTTTATTTTACAACCTCAATCATCAGGTCAGGCTTATTTCCCAATTGTTCGTATTACTGTAAGCGATTCAAAAGGAAATTTACTGACTGAGCTTACAACTCAAGCCATTCCCATTACAGTCACAGAGCCTATTGTTGAAAAAGAATACTCTTTTTTATACTTGACAGTCATTATTATTGTCCTTATATTATTTGGAGCTTTTCTTGTTTTCAATTATCTTAATAAATTAAAAAAGAAAAAAGAAGAAGAAAAACAGAAAGAAGAATTAAAAAGACAAAAATCACCTGAAGATGAATTTTTTCAGGAGCTCAAGGATATTGAAAAGCTTAAGTATCTTGAAAAATTATCTTTATCCATTAGTATTCTTAAAAA
>CBDVEP010000139.1:0-7817 GCA_965373035.1 uncultured bacterium | reverse complement strand
TGTAACATTATTATAATAATAAATTAAAAACGGATAGTATATAGAATGATAATGTTACAAAGTGACGCACCGTCCCCATGATGGTAAGAATATGCGGAGAGAGGGACTTGAACCCTCACAGATTACTCTACTAGCTCCTAAGGCTAGCGCGTCTACCAATTCCGCCATCTCCGCGTTTTTCTGGTTTATTAGTTTATTATAGGGACAGGTTTAAAACCTGTCCCTGCTGTATTGTTTAATTCAGGCTATCGATTTATTTAAATAAACCTTTTAAAGTATCTTTAGCTTTTTTTTCACTTTCTTTTAAATTTTTTTCAGCATCTTTTTTCTGTTTTTCTAATTTTTTCTTTTTCTCTTCAATTTTTTGTTTTTGTTTTTCTATTTTTTCCGTTGTCTTTTTTATTTTCTTTTGTGTTGCAGATGGTCCCTTTGATTGCCCTTTGCCGGGTATAATAGATTGAAATTCTTTTCCCAGCCCTTTTAAATCTTTAATATTAAGATCTTTAAGGTTTTTAAAAGACATTTTTTTTAATGATTTAATATTTACACTTTTTACATTTTTAAAAATTTTAACTTTCTGGAGTACTTTTAATTCCTTTAATTTTTTTGTATCAATTCCTTTAATAATGTTTAAGGCTTTATCCTTTGTGCTTATTTTAGCAGTCTGGTTTGCTTTCACGGTGACTTTTTTACCTGGAGCTTTTTTATTTTCAACATCTACTTTTCCTGAAGTTACTGCAACTTCACTTTTCTTCTCTTTTTTGTTTGCATCAACAAGAAATGTAGTACCTCTAACACCTACAACTGCTGTTGGTGTTTCAACATTAAGATCCTGTGTTTTTTTTAATTTTGATATTTTACATAAAATTTGACCATTTTTTAGTCCAACTTTTATGGATTCATTAACTTCAGTAATAATTTTTTTAATATCAACTTTTGAATTTTGATTTATCCTGATTACACCAAAGTTATGCAATTGAATATCAATTCTTGCTTTTTCCCTGGTATATACTTTATCCCCTGATTTTAAAATCATTTTTAATTTTGGTTTAGTCTTTTTCCCGGATAAAATAATTTTAATATCACCATAATAAAATGAAATAAACCCAAAATCAACCTTTTTTTTAGGAGTACATGAAAATGTTATTGAAACTATAATTAAAATTAAAAATATTTTTTTCATTATCTTCTCCTCAATAATATAAATTATTTAAAGATGTATATTTATAATTTAATAATAAATAAAATATAGAAAAATACTTTAAAGTCAATGTTTTTTTTAACTTTGGGAAATCGGTAAGAATCTCACCTCTTATGTAATCAAACTGTAGGGGAGACACTTTTAGTCTCCCCTACAGTTTGATTATGCTTCTAACCCATTACCTTGACTTTTTAATCATATTTTGTAATTATAAATCAGGATGAAGATGAAAAAAGCAGAATTATTAATTAAAAAAAGTATTACCCCGGAAGTTTTAAAGATTGCTGATAAATTTATCAAAAATGGGTTTAAAATTTATCTTGTAGGTGGTTTTATTAGAGATGTTTTATTATTAAAAACAGAGCCAGTAAATGAATATGATTTAGCTACAAATGCAGCACCATCTGAGGTTAAAAAAATTTTCAAGAGAGTAATACCTACAGGTATTAAGCATGGAACTGTAACTATTTTAAATAATAAAAAAATATTTGAAATTACTACTTTTCGCAGTGATAGTAAATATTCAGATGGAAGGCATCCTGATAATATCCAGTTTGCTAAAACAATTGAAGAAGATCTTATAAGACGAGATTTTACAATTAATGCATTTGCTTTTAATTTAAAGGATTTTAAATTAATTGATAATTTTAATGGCCTAAATGATTTAGAGAAAGGTATAATAAAGACCATTGGCGCCTCGGATGATAGATTTCAGGAGGATGGACTCAGGCTTATCAGAGCCATCCGGTTTGCATCAGTATTAAATTTTATTATAGAAGATGCAACATTTAAAAGTATAAAAAAAAATTTATTTATGCTGGATAAAGTTGCCGTAGAAAGAATTAAAGATGAATTCATTAAAATTATGCAGTCTGAGAAACCTTCACTTGGTATTGAGCTTCTAAGGAAAACAGAGATATTAAGGAAAATAATGCCGGAGCTTCTGACATGTTATAGTATAACTCAGAATAAGTTTCATAAATATGATGTTTATCATCACCTGCTTTATTCTGTAGATGCAGCTCCTATGAATAATTTAGAGGTTCGTTTGTCTGCTTTGTTTCATGATATATGTAAACCTCTTACAAAAAAAATAAAATCTGGTACTGAGGCTACTTTTTATAATCATGAGATTATAAGTTCTATAGTAGCAAAAAAAATATTAAAAAGATTAAGGTTCAGTAATGAAATTATTGATAAAGTGGAAAAGTTAGTCAAGTTTCATATGTTTTATTATACAGAAGCATGGACTGATAGTGCTGTTCGCCGTTTTTTAAGAAAAGTTGGGTTGGATCTTTTAGATGATTTGTTTTTATTACGGGAAGCTGACAGGATAGGAAATGGGACAAAACATGAAAAATCAAAACATTTGGTACTATTAAAAGAAAGAATACAGAAAATTCTTAATGAAGAAAATGCTTTTACTGTTAAGCATTTAAAAATAGATGGAAATGATATTATGAAAATTAAAAAAATTAGACCTTCCCCGGTAGTTGGAGAAATTTTAAATTTTTTACTGGAAAAAGTAATAGATGACCCTTCTTTAAATAATAAAAGTAAGTTAGAAGATATGGTAAGGGAATATAATAAAAAAGGTAACAGTCTTGTCCCTACATCTAAAGCCTATGATGTTTGAACTGTTTTAGTAGATTCTTCAGGTTTATATTTAAAAGAATATTTTCTTTTAATAAGGTCTTCCAGATATTCCACATGGTCCTCCAGAAGACGGCCTGCTATGGTATCAGTAATTCCCGGTTGTTCTTTAATTGTTTTATACAATCCAAGAGCTTTCATGTAATGCCCTTCTTTTTCAGCTTTAATACAACTTTCAATAAAGCTTTCAAATCGTGTTAACTGTATATCACTTAAGATTTCCCGCCAGTTAAATGGAGCGTAGTTTCTCCCCCGTCTAAAAATTACTTCCTGAATCTCATCTCCAAATTTTTTCTTTTTAGGCTCTTCTATATCCCCTTTAATTCTATCATCACCTGCTTTTTTTCCTTCACTAGGTTCTCCACCTCTTGCTTCTTCTCCTATATCACCTTTTTTTTTTTCACTTTCGCTGGCTTTTCCCTCCCCTTGCTGTACTGGTTGTCCCCCCCCAGCTCCAGCACCTCCTGCTCCTGCTTGAGGCTCTCCTTCTTTTAGATGTGCTTTAGCAGATTTTTCAAGACTCTGTCTTGTTGTTTTTGTAATCTGGGAGATTTCACTAAAAAGTCCTTCAATAACAGGTGCTTCAGAAAGTTTGATATTTACATTTTCAATATTTTTAATAATAGTTCCACCCTGGGGTAATCCTTTCATGTCTTTAAATTCCTGGAAAAGAGCAGAAGAATCTTCAACTACCTTCCCGAATTCCTCTTTAATATGAGTTGGTTCAATAAAATCAGCATGACTTATATCTAAAAGCGATAATGCTTCCTGCAGATCATTTAAAGCATGCCGGATATATTTTTTTGATAGCCCTTGTTTTTTTGAAATTTCTGCAATAGTATCTTTATAATAATTGTCAACTTCCTGAATTTGAGCTTCCATTTTTAGATAATTATCTTTCATATTATCTAAAACCTGATTTTTATATTCCTCTCTTTTTGACAATTCTTCCTGAATAGACAATTTTATCTGGCTTAATGAATCCCTGACCTGTGCTTTATATTTTTCAAATCCTGCTCTGAATTCTTCTGTTTTAGTAGATAATTTTCCTTCAGTAACACGCAAAAGAGACATCTCAGCTTCTTTCTGGTTTAACTGTGCTTCTATACTGCCAAGTCTATTGGTCAATTGCTGGACATGGGTTGTTTTTCTGGAATTATCTTCACTTAAAAGCCGAATTTGTTTTTCATTTAACTTATCCCTTCTTGTAGAAGCTTCTTTTACACTGACAATGAGATTATCTTTTTCCCTGAGTATATCTAACATTGCGTCATTTTCAGAGTTTTGTCTTATGTCATCTATGTTTATTTTTTTTGTATTATCTAGATTATTTTTTTGTTTTTCCATAAATAATGCCTCGTTTTATCATATTTTAATAAATAAAAAATAATAAATATTTGCCATAAATCCATCCGGATGTGTTATCCATTAATTGTATATGATACCAGTAATTCTCATCATTTTCAATTTTTATTTTTTTATCACTCCTTTTTATTATCGTAACTTTATCGCCATAGTTTAGTGTTGTCATAATGTTTTTTTTATAAATAACTGGTTTTTCTCTTACTCTTACCCGTTCCCCGATAATAAATCCTATTTTTTTATTTATTAAAGATTTTGTATATTTTATTAATCTTTCAATCAGTTTTATTTTTTTTCTAACAGAAATTTTTAGTCTTGTAATTGAAAGATCAGGGTACTGCTCTAGATTAGCTATTAATAAAGGCATATCTTCTTTGTTTTTTATATATTTAAACATTTTTTGAGTCTGCTCGAAATAATCTTTTGCTTTTTTTAAATGATTCTCAATAAATTCAATCTCCCCCAATAAATAGTTAGCTATTATAGCATTTGAATTTTTTTCTTTTAAATAATTTTTCAGCTTGTTTTTATATTCAGTGCGGTTTCCTGTTAATTTATATTTTAAAATAATAGCATCAAATAATATTTTATCTTTATATTGTGTCTTTATTAATTGCTTATAGAGTTTGCTAAGTTTTTCAGAAGTTTTACTCTGTAAATTAATTAAATTTTGCAGATAAAGTTCTGATAATTTATATCGCAGTTTGTTTTTTAAGCTATCTTTTTTTATTTTATTAATAAAGTTTTCATAAGATGCAATTTTTTTAAATGGATTTGTTAATTTATCAATGTATTGATAAAATGCATCCTTCCCATAAGTAGTTTTGGGAAATTTTTCCCATATTGTTTTTAATTCTTCATATTGATATGTAACCTTGTTTTTTATTATTTTAAAATTATATTTTTTTGCTTCATTGATAATATTTTTATTAAGCTTTTTATTAAATTTTTTTACTAATTTTTCTTTTGCCTGGGATTTTAATAATAACAGTTTTAAATTGTCATTTTTTAACTTATTTTTTTTAAAATAACTATTAATAAATTCTATGACTTTTTTAAAGTTATTCTGGTCAAATTCCTGGGATAATAATATATATTCCTGGTCCGTTGCGTTTGTAAAGCCGGTTGTTTTCCCTTGAGATGTGGATGAATCATTTTTACAATTTGTAGAAAATATTAATATCCCCAGAAAAAGAATAATTATTTTTATTAAAGAATATTTCATAGCATCCCTCATTATTTTTTTACTTCAATTGCAGCATCCGGACAGATAATTGCACAAAGTGTACAACCAGTGCATTTTTGGTCTTTATCATTAAATACAGCATAATGAAGACCTTTAGAATTAAACTTTTCAGACATTTTAATAAGTTTTTGCGGACAGGATGAGATACAAAGTTCACATCCTTTACATATTTCTTCATTAATAACAATTAAAGCCATTATAAAATCAATATAACCGATTAAAAGATGTTGTCAATTAAATTCTTTTAGGAATATTTGGGGGCTGTCTAAAAAGCCGCAGAGTCACAGAGACACAGAGGAAAATGTAATAAAAAGGTTAAAGATTATTCAATTTTTAGTTATAGTTTAATATTTTTTACTAAATATTAAAAATTTTAAAATATTCTCTGTGACTCTGTGTCTCTGTGGATTACTTATTAGACAATCCCCAGTTCCTGTTGACAATATATTTGTTTTAATTATTAATAAGAATATGACAAGCAAGTCGGTATTACATAAACCAGAACTTTTATCCCCTGCTGGTAATCTGGAAAAGTTAGCATTTGCATTTCAATATGGAGCAGATGGTGCTTATATTGGAGGTAAATTTTTTAATTTAAGAAAGGGAGCAGGGAATTTTTCTATTGCAGAGCTGAAAAAAGCAGGACAATTGGCAGATAAGCATAATAAAAAGTTATATCTTGCAATTAATGTTTATTTTAAAAATAAAGATTTTAAAAAATTAGGGACTTATTGTGAGCAAATATATAATGCTGGTATAAGAAATATTATTATTTCAGATATAGGTGTATTAAATTTTATTAATAAAAATTTCAAAAAATTATTTCATATTTCTATCAGCACACAGGCAAATATTACAAATTATTATGTGATTGATTTATTAAAACAGTTTAATGTTAATAGAATTATTCTTGCCAGAGAATTAAAAATAAAGGAAATAGAGGAAATAAAAGCAAAGGTTGATATTGAATTAGAAACATTTATTCATGGAGCCATGTGTGTGGCATATTCGGGCCGTTGTTTATTAAGTGAATATTTAACCGGCAGGAGTGCAAACAGGGGTGATTGTGTACAATCATGCAGATGGGACTATTATTTAATGGAGAAATCCAGGAAAGGTCAGTTTTTTCCAGTAACAGAAGATGAAAGCGGAACAACTATCCTTTCTTCAAAGGATTTATGTACTATAAGTATTCTGAAAAACTTAATTAAGGCAGGTATTGATTCATTTAAAATAGAAGGCAGGATGAAAAGTCTTTATTATACAGCTAATGTAACAAGAGTTTATAGAAAAGCCATAGACAGTATCATAAAAGGCATAAAGCTGGATAAAGAGTTATTATTAAAAGAGCTTGACATGGTCAGCCATAGACCTTATTTTAGTGGTTTTTATCTTAATAACAAAAGTACGATTACTTATAATAAAAGTTATATCAGAAAAGTCCAGTTTATAGGCTATTTAAAAAGAAAAAAAAGGGATAATTTATATGAACTTGTATTGAAAAACAAACTTGAGAAGCAAGATAAGATTGAAATTATTTTGCCTGACATGAGAAATGTACAGTTATTAAAGTATAAATTATATGATAAAAATTTAAACAAAGTTGACAGAGCCGTTATAAATAATAAATATTACATTGAAATGAACAAAGAAGCTGCTGAATTGGGAATTATCAGAATCCGAAAAAGTAGTTGATATTTATTTTTAGTTTCCAAAAGCGTTCCACATTACCTAATATTTAAACTCATTTATTTTTTATTACTTTCGATTTTTTTAAGACGATCGCGATATATGGCAGCTTGTTCGTAATTTTCTGTTTTAAGCGTCTGTTTTAATTGATAGATTAAATATTCTTTTTCAGACAGTTTGGAAATTAAATCATTTCGTTTTTTATTAAATTCTATCAACAAATCTTTATTAAATGTCATAACTCGTTCAGGGGTAAATGCAATAGCTTCTAATTCAGGAGGGACATTGGTCTTTTTTTTATTTGGGTATCCAGATAATAATTTATTAAAATCATTATACATTTCTTGAAGTTTTTTAATTTCTTTATCTAATTTTTCAATTTCTTCCAGATTAGATATATTAAAATTATTTATTATATTTTCAATAGTACATTTGTCACAAATATAGCTGACTTCTTTAGCATTAATATTTATAAAAGTTGTTAATTTTGAAGTTACTTTTCCACACTTTATACATTTCATTTATAAAACCTCCAACAAACATCAATGAATACACTGGATGGCAGGGGGATAACTATTTCGTAATATTTTAGATTTTCTAAAATTGTAATTTAGGAGTTA
This sequence comes from uncultured bacterium, assembly GCA_965373035.1. GTDB lineage: Bacteria > Spirochaetota > JAHITG01 > JAHITG01 > JAHITG01 > CBDVEP01. Next base: position 46 of record CBDVEP010000139.1, on the reverse strand, counting down.
AGACTTTACAGGCTGTCCTGTTTATACTTTAAAATATCCTTCTCAA
>CBDVEP010000138.1:0-7835 GCA_965373035.1 uncultured bacterium | reverse complement strand
TAACAGTAAATCCTAAACTCATGAATTTAAACATCATACTAAATCGTTTATCCATATCCTCGAATCGTTTATCCATATATTTCTGCATATCTTCGAATCTTCTATTCATTTCTTCAAAGCCTTGTTTTACTATTTCAGCTATGACTTTAACATCAGACTTGATATCTTTATTATCATCTTCAATTTGATTCATTTTATCAATTTTTTGTCCCACAATTAAACTAAATCTTTTAATTGCATCTTTATCTTGTTTTAGTATAGCAGTACTTAGTTCACTTTCTATTAATTCAGCTATTCCATTCATAAATTGCTCCTATTAATGTTATCTTAATTATAATATAACACAATAATTTTTTTTATCCATATTTTTTGAAAGTTTTTAAAAAATATTTAGATAGTATAACTTTTCTTTGACTTTTAAATATTTTTAAAATAATATAGGGCTCTCCTTCTAAAAAAGCAAATTAAATTTAAGGATGAGCCCTATGAAGAACGTAAGTTTAAATATTAACATTAATTTTAACAAAAAGATAGTAATAAGTCAAGTAAAATTTAATGAAATTTTAAAAATTTTAAAAATAATTACTATTGAATTGGCAAAGCAGTTATTTAAGATAATAATAATTCAAATTGACAGGATAATTATTCAGCAAATAGTTACCAACGAAATTGAAATAAAATGTCCAAAATGTGGTAAGGTTGTAAGATATATAAAACGATGTTTTAGAAAAGACGAAAGAAAGATAAAAACAAGTTTATGCAAATTGATATTTCCTTATTTACAGATGATAGGTTGTAAAAGATGTGGACATAGATTTTCTCCCCTTCTTTTGCTTCTTGGAATAGAGAAGTATATAAGAATATCAGTAGAATTAAAAATAAAGGCAGTATATACAGTATTGCATACAACATACTTATGGGCGAAGCGGATAATAGAAAAAGGGATAGAAGTAACGATAAGCAAAATGAGTATCTGGAGAGCAGTCCAGGAATTCGGGAAAAAGATGAAATATAGCATAGATGAGCAAGGAGAAGGAATAATAGAAATTGATGGGACAGGGATTCCTACCAGAAATGGAAATAAGCGAGGAAGTGAGATGAAATTAGTAGTACAACATAAAAAGAAAGGTTCAGTTAAATTAGTGGGTATAGGTATAGGAGAGTACAAGAAAAACTGGGGGTTTATAGAAAAAATAATTGAAAATGCTAAAAAAAAATTAAAAGAGATAATGATAGTGGGAGATGGAGATGTATTTAGTGGAATAAAGAAATATTTAGATGGGGTAAAATTTCAAAGAGATTTATGGCATATATATCATAGGTTAAAATATTTGTTATGGGAAGCTGGAATAAAAAGAACTGAAGAAGTGTATAGGGAAATAGTAACAAAAACATTTGGAATAATTAAAGTAAACAAAGATATAAAAAGAGAAGAGATAGATGAAAAAAAGGTCAAAGAAAAATTAGAAAGATTAAATGAATTGATAATGTATATAAAAAATGAAGGATTAAAAATAGGAAATGAAGGTTTAAAAAAAATAGCAGATTATTTAAGAAAAGCGAGTGGATATTTATTTACATTTTTAGATAAAAAATCAAGTCATAGAATATTAGTAAAGACAAGTAGTCTGATAGAAAGGTTGATGCGAGAAATAAATTTCAGGATAGATGTAGCAGGGAGCTGGAGTGATGCTGGAGCATTAAATATAACAAAATTGAGATTAGGAGTTGTATATAACAAAATAGAATTGGAAAATTTAATTAGAGATGGATAAGTAAAGTTGTAGAAAGTGACGCCCTTATGGAAAATGTGGAAAACTCCAGATAAACATTATATGGTATATGATGGAGAATAAAAATTTTAAAGATATTCAATATGCAATGAAAAAAAGTGGAGTTTACCACATTTACTACAAGGGCTTGGAAAACTCCCTGAAACACATCATGTTTTGGAGAATCAAAATTTTCCAGATAACAGATATGTGATGATGAAGAATAGGGGAGTTTACCACACTTTCAACAACTTCTACTACTAATTTTTAAAAATAATCAAATTATTTTCTTGATTTTTAAAAAATTATGGTTATAATTTAAAGGTTAGGTTTTTAATAGAAGAGCTCTGAAATAAGTCAAAGATTTTATATGGTATTAATATTTATGGTAATTTATATAGATATATATCAGGAGAATTAGATAGATTTTATTCTGGTTATACTTTATATTGATTTTTATAAATATTAATTTTTTTTTAAGTTATTAAAATTTATTTTAGGAAGTTAAATGTATATATTAGGTGTTAATCCATATCATCCAGATTCTTCTGCATGTATTATTAAAGATGGTGATTTAATTGCTGCAGTAGAAGAAGAAAGATTTACTCGTATCAAACACTGGTCTGGTTTTCCAAAAGAGTCTATTAAGTATTGTTTAAGAGAAGCTAATGTAGATTTAAATGAGGTTGATTATATTGCAATTAATAAAAATCCATTTGCTCATTTAATTTATAAATTTTTTTATTTTATAAAATATAAGCCAGATTATAAATTGATTATCAGGAAGCTTATATCTGAAAAAAAAATAACAAGTATGAAAAATGAATTTTTAAAACTTTTTCATGAGTCAAAACTTAAACCAAAAATATATAATATAGAACATCATAAGGCTCATTTAGCAAGTTGTTTTTTAGTTTCAAATTTTAAAGAAGCAGCTATAATATCAATAGATGGCACAGGGGATTTTGTTACTACTATGATGGGTAAGGGTAAAGAGAATTCAATTAAGGTTTTAAAAAAAAATTTATATCCTCATTCATTAGGGAATTTTTATTTAGCTGTTACACAATATTTAGGGTTTAAGAAATATGGTGATGAATATAAAATAATGGGCTTATCTCCATATGGCAAACTTTCTTATTTGGAAAAATTTGATGATATAGTAAAAATAAAAAATAATGGAAAGTTTAAACTTAATTTAGATTATTTTATTTATCATAAGATGAATTTAACCTATAATATTTCTGATATTAAGGCTTTATTTCCGGATTTTTATTCTAACCAATTGATAACCTTAATTGGTTCAGATAGAAAGAAAGAGAGTAAATTAGAAAAACGACATAAAGATATAGCTAGATCATTGCAGTGTACTTATGAGAAAGTTTTTTTTAATATGTTAAATTATTTATATAAAAAAACTGGTTTAAAAAATTTATGTATTGCGGGCGGTTGTGGTATGAATAGTGTGGCTAATGGTAAAATATTTGATCAATCCCCTTTTAAAGAAGTTTATATTCAAGCAGCCGCAGGTGATAATGGTGGTTCACTTGGTGCTGCTTATTATTTGTATAATACGATTTTAAATAAAAAAAGAGTATTGTATATGAATAATGCTTATTTAGGACCTGGATATAATAATAATGTGATTTATAATAGTATTAAAAATATTAATAGTCAATTTAAAAAGCAGGCATATAAAATTAAAAAATTGAAAAGTGAAAATGAACTTTATCATATAACTGCAAGATATATATCCCAGGGTAAAATTATTGGCTGGTTTCAAGGTCGAATGGAGTTTGGAGCTAGAGCTTTAGGAAATAGAAGCATTATTTGTGATCCAAGAAGAAAAGATATGAAAAAAATATTAAATGCACGAATAAAGAAGAGGGAATCTTTTCGTCCTTTTGCTCCAACTATTTTAAGGGAATATGTTAAAGATTATTTTGAAATAGATTATGATGTACCTTTTATGTCACAGGTATTTAAAATAAAAAAAGAAAAACGAAAATTAATACCAGCAGTAACCCATATTGATGGAACAGCACGACTGCAAACAATTACTAAAAAGCAAAATAAAAGATACTATAGTTTAATAGAAGCCTTTAGAAAATTAACGGGTATTCCTATTGTTTTAAATACATCTTTTAATGAAAATGAACCAATTGTTAACACACCAAAGGAAGCCTTAAATGTTTTTTTTCGGACACAAATGGATGTAGTAATATTAGGTGATTTTATAATAAAAAAAGGAGTTTAATTAAACAAGAACAGTATTTAGAATAGTTATGAAAGTTTTATTTATAACAAATGATTATAAGACAATAATTCATTTTTCAATTAACGAATATTTAAAAAAACATAAACATGATTATAAAATATATAATTTTCGGGAATCAAATTATTATAAAAAGTTTAAACACTTAAATAATATTCCTAAAGGAATTTTATTTAAGATTATTAATAAAGTAAAAAATTTCGATAATGATTTAATTAAATTAATCGATTCTTTTAAACCGGAGCTTATTTTTGTTATAAAAGGAGAAGTTTATTATCCGGATTTTTGGGCTTTTATAAAAGAAAAATATAAATGTAAAATTATTAATTGGTTTCCTGATGATCCCCAGCTTTTTTATTTGTTGTCAAAAAATTTAGCTTTAGGATATGATTTGTTTTTTATAAATCCTAAAGATAGTGTTAAATTATATAATAAATATGGAATATATAATGTTTATCAAGTTTGTTTTGGTTATTATGATAAGGATTTTTATAAACCTTATATATTGAAAAATAAGAGAAAAAAATATGACTTATTATTTATAGGAAATTGTTATCCCAGTCGTATTAAAGTATTAAAGTGTTTACAAAAAAAAGTTCCTGATTTGAATATTCAATTTTTTGGTCCTAGATGGAAGATTGTATCTAATATTTTTAAACTTTATTCAATGTATAATAAAAAAATACTTTATTATAAAAATTATTTTCAGGAAATTCAAAAGACGAAAATTTTTATAAACCCACCCATGACTTCTCAACATATAAATTTAAAAGTATTTGAAACAATGTCTTTTGAAGTTTTTGGTATTCATGGTTATATGAAAGAAGCTGCAGAAGTTTTTAAAGAAGGTAAAGAGATTATATTTTACTATAATTTGAAAGATTTAATAGAAAAAGTGAAATATTATTACCATCATGAAAATATTAGACAACAAATTATTGAAAGTGCATATAAAAAAGTAAGAATTTTTCATTCCGCAAAAAAAAGGTTGGAAACTATTTCTACTTTAATAAAAGATAAATTAAACCTACAATTTTAATTAGTTTAATTAGATATGGTTAATGTATAAATTTAATATTATTATAAAGTGATTTTTGAAGCGTATGTAGTTAAATGAACAGGATTCAATGTAATAGTATTATAATTTAATTTTTGTAATAATTTTTCAACTTTTTTATAGGTTTGTTCTCCATCTCTTATGTGATAACTTGCAATAGCAATATTTATGGGGAATTTTTTAAGTGTTTGATAAGCTCCTTTTATTGCTTCAATTTCTGTACCTTCTATATCCATTGAAATAAAATCTACACATTTTAACTTATATTTTTTTACTATACTATCAATTGATATACATTTAATATTAACTGATTTCTTTTCCTTATATTTATTATTATTTAAAGCATTAAAATTTTTATTGTTTTTTAATATACCAGTATTAAATTTTAGATATTTTTTTCCCCACCATAACCCTGAATTTATTAAAATAATATTTTTTAATTTGAGTTTTATAATCCTCTTTTTTAAAATTTTGTAAATAACAGGATTTGGTTCTAAAGCTATGACCTTTCCTTCTTTTTTAACCATTCGTGAGAGAAGGATAGTAAAATTACCTTTATATGCACCTCCTTCTATTACAATATCTCCTTTTTTAGGTTTGTACATTTTAATATATCCAGAATAGCTTGAATTAAAAAAGTTAAAAATGTTTATAGGAACGTACATAAAAAAAATATTATAAATATAAATATCAAATTTTAATTTATTTATAATTAAAAAAAGAAATTTTAAAATAAATGTTATTATGATTTTTAATAATTTCATAATATAATATTACTAATTAATTATAAAAAATCAAGTTCAATATTTACAATTATAATTAATTATTAGAATTAAATATAAAAATATTTATAACATCTTATGATGATTTTTCAATTGTGTGATTAAATTTATATTGATTTTTTATAATAGTATGGTATAATATACAGATTATAATCTAATTATATTATAAAAGAAAAAAAATATGAGATATGGATTAACTCCTGGTTTTATTTTAAGAAAAGAAACTGCTTTAAAATTAGTAAAAGATTATTTATTTCAAAAAAAATATTATTTTATTGAAATAGGTAGTGGAAGTGGAAATTTTTTAAAAGAATTAATTTTGAAAGATTATGCTGGTGTTGGAGTGGATTTTTCTAAGGAAGCTGTGCAATATTTAAAAGTAAAATTTAAAAAATATAAAAAAATTAAAATTATCCAAAAAGATTTTTTTCATATTACTGGAAAATTTGATTTATTAATTACTTTTGAAGTTATTGAGCATATTAAAAATGATTTAAATGGATTTAAAAAATTTAATAATTTATTAAAAAAAAATGGGTATTTATTATTATCAACACCTAGTTTAAGGAAAAGATGGAGTTACTTTGATATTGTTAATGGTCATTATAGACGATATGAAAAACAAGAGTTGAAAAATAAGTTAATTAATAATGGATTTAAAATTATTTCTATTTGTTCTTATGGATTCCCTCTTTTAAATTTATTATTTATTTTTAACAAGATACAGGCAAAAAGAATATATAAAAAATTACAGAAAAAAGGAAGAATAGAAAAAAGCAAATTAACTAAACAAAGTGGAATATCTGGTCGTAAAATTTATTTTATTTTAAATATTATTATTAATAAATGGACACTCGCACCTTTTAATTTTATTCAAAGATTGTTTTATCATTATGATTTAGGAACAGGATATGTAGTTCTTGCACAAAAAGTAAAATAATTATCATCGGACAGTCATTAATCAAATAATAACATTTACAGGTTTTAATATAATAAATTAAAGATTTTATAAATTATAAAGTTTTATAAATCATATTTTTAACAGCATTAAGCATCTGCCTGGATTTTTCTTCTATATTGAAATTTGTTTTTATTAATTTATAACCATTCTGACTATATTTTTTAATAAGAGATGGATTGTTTAATAAAAATATCAATTTTTTTAAAAAGTCATTTTCGTTTTCAGAATTATACAATAGTCCATTATATCTGTTATTAATGACATCTCTAATCCCAGGAAGGTTTGGAGCAATAACAGCTTTTTTACAAGCAAGATATTCATAAAGTTTTGTTGTAACAATAACCCGAGTAGATTCAGAATTAAGTAGAGGCAAAATACAAATATCTGTAATGGATAAGTAATTTTTTATTTCTTTATATGGTATCCATCCTGTAAATATGAAGTAATTATGTAATCGGTATTTATGTACTTTGTTTTTTAAGGTTTGCAAATATGTGCCTTTTCCAACAAATAAAAATCTAATTTTATGTTTATCTTTATTTAATTTTAAAGCAGATTTTAGTACTATGTCTAATCCATCATGCTTTTCTATTCCACCTATAAAAGTTATAATTTTTTCATTAGGCGTGATTTTATATTTTTTTATTAGCTTATGTACTTTAGGTTTTGGATGAAATAATTTAAAATCAGTACCTTCATAGATTAATTTTATATTTAAATTGGTCTTTGTGATTTGCTTCAAATGCTTAACAAAATATTTACTAATAGTAAATATCATATCAGCTTTTTGTAAAGTTTTTATTTCTAAATATTTTAATATTTTTATTAATAAGTTTTTTTTATTTAAATTAGTTTTTAATCTAAAAAAATCATAATATAAGTCAAAAATGTCATATATAAAAATGATTTTTTTATTCTTAGAAATTATAGAAGTAGGATATCCTGATAATAAATTTTGAGCATAAATAACCTGAGGCGTAATTTTTTT
>CBDVEP010000137.1:0-7912 GCA_965373035.1 uncultured bacterium | reverse complement strand
AGTTGCTATTTTTTCCTCATCAATAATAACCATATCCTCAATATTTTTTTCAATATCTCCAAGCCCTATTTTAATAGTAGATTTTAAACCTGCATAATCCCCATAATCAATATTTTCACCGATATTTAATGGTGGAAAATTGAAATTTTTATTATATTAAAATAATATTTTACCCTTTGGCTGTGTTCCTATGTATAGATTTTTTTCTATGAATAAAGAGCCATATAATTGATAATCTGTAAAAGACGGATAAATATAAAAATTTTCCTTTATATAAAATAAATAATCAGAAAGGAATTTTATTTTTAAAGCAAGTAATAACTGATATTTAATATTTTGTTTTTCAGTTGATATATCTATATAGAAATTATTATTATCATTTTTATTTAATTTTAAAGTGTAAATACAATCATTAATTTTATCTTCTATAAGTGTATCTGATATGAATATTTTATAAGTAATCACATCATTTAAAAATTTATTTAAAGCACCTGTGGCTGCCCATTTCAATGAAATATAGTTAATTTTTCGAGCATTATTTTTATATTGGCAAAAGGTTAAAGACAAATAACCCAGTATTAAAGTGGAAAGAATAACAATGGTTATTAAGACAATAATTAAAGCATTCCCTTTATTATTTAAAAAATAGGGACGGTTCTTTTTTTTCAATCCATCACCTCAATACAGAACTTAATTGAAATACAGGCAGGAATATTGAAATTATAATAATAGCAATAAAAAGCCCGATTATAACAATTAGCACAGGTTGTAATAAGGAAGAAAAAATATCAATCTTTACAGCTAAATTTTCTTCATAAAATTGCGATGCAGACTCCAGCATTTTATCTAAGTCTCCTGATTCTTCTCCTGCCTTAACCATCTGTATAACTGTTGGAGGGAAAAATTTTGTTTTAATTAATGCTTCTGTTATACTTTTGCCGTTTTTAATCAAAGCCCTGGCAGAATTAATTGAGCTTTTTACAATATGATTATCCATAACATCTTCCATAATATTAAAGCTGGATAAAATATTTACATTACTCTGAATGAGTATAGAAAATATTTGACAAAATTTTGTATAAATAGATTCTTTGATTAAATTCCCAACCAATGGTATTTTAAATATAATTTTATCTTTAAAAATTTGCCCTTTTTTGGATTTTAAAAATATCATAATAGAACAAATTAGAATCATGAAAAATAACAGGATGAAAAACAGGTTGTTTCTAAAAAACAGGCTTATTAAAAAAATAAATTCAGTTAAAGCAGGGAGCTTAGCATCAAACATATTAAAGAGGGTTTTAAACTGAGGGATGACAAAAACAAATATTAATGATAAAATAACAAAAGCTGTTATTAAAATAAAAACCGGATATATAAGAGCTGACTGGAATTTCTTTTTTATATTATCACTGGCTCGTATATATTTAAACAGTAATTCCAGTATTACATTAAGTTTGCCGCTGTTTTCACCGGCTTTAATAACTCCGCAGTAAAATGGAGAAAATATTTCATTATATTTTCCCAAAGCAGTACTTAAAGAGTCCCCTTTTTCAATATATCCAATGATATTGTTTATGATGTTTTTAAAGGAAGTACTGTCAATATTTTCCTGTATGATTTTTAAACTTTGAATAACAGGAATGTTGGAATTAATTAACCTGGAAAACAGTCGTGTAAAAATTATAATATCTTTTGATTTTACTTTTTCTCTTTTGATTTTTTTTACTTCTTTAATTAAAACAACATTCAGGCTGGATTTTTTTAATATTTGTAAAACAGTTTTCTCGTCATTTGCTTCAATAAATGATTTGACTTTTCTCCCTTCTTTGTTAATAGCTTTATACAAAAAATACATATTAACTCCTAAAAAAATTAAACTGTCATTGCGAGGAGCACCATAGGTGCGACGAAGCAATCTCGTTTTTTAAACATTAATAATCCGCATTACTTCTTCTTTTGTAGTAATGCCGTCTTGGACTTTTACTAATCCATCTTCAGACAAATCCTTAAATCCTGATTTTTCTGCAATTTGTTTTAATTCTCCTGCAGGTTTTTTTTGATTAATGGCATTTTGTAATGGTTCATTGATTTTTAAAATTTCAAATATTCCTGTGCGTCCTTTATATCCTGTCATCCGGCATATATCACAGCCTTTACCTGTAAAAGCTGTCTGGTTATTTTTTTTTATTTTTATTTTACAATCCTGGCAGATTTTTTTTGCCAGTCTCTGGCTGACAATCAATTGAAGTGTGGAAGATAAAAGAAATGGTTCAATCCCCATATCCATTAGTCGTGTAACAGCAGAAGGAGCATCATTTGTATGAACAGTTGATAATACTAAATGACCGGTAAGTGCTGCCCTTACTGCAATTTGTGCAGTTTCCTTATCCCTGATCTCCCCTACCATAATAATATCCGGGTCATGCCGAAGGAAAGATCGTAGGGCAGAAGCAAAGGTTAAGTTTATTTTTGGATTAACCTCTACCTGGTTTACATTTTCTACTTTATACTCCACTGGCTCTTCAATAGTGATAATTTTTCTTTTTGTTGAATTTAAAATTTTAATCATTGAATATAGAGTTGTAGTTTTTCCTGACCCTGTAGGTCCTGTGATTAAAATCAGGCCATAACTTTTTTTTAAAATATCCATAATAGTTTTTTCATTTTCTTTTCCCAGCCCCAGTGTGTTTAATTCAAAGCTGCTTCTTTTTTTATCCAGAATTCTTAAGACAATATTTTCCCCATATATGGTTGGAATAATAGAAACACGAATATCAACATCATAATGTTTGTCTTTTATAAGAATACGCCCATCCTGTGGAAGCCTTTTTTCAGCAATGTTTAAATTTGCCATAACCTTAATCCTGGATACAATAGAATTAATATCCTTTTTATCCGGAGGTGGTTGATTGAAAAGTTCTCCATCCACTCTATATCGCAGATTGATTTTTGGTTCAAATGTCTCAAAATGAATGTCACTGGCTCCTTTATCAATAGCTTCAAACAAAATATTATTAACAAGGTTGATAATATGGGAATCACTCTTTTGCTTTATTTTCTCAAGATGGAACTTTTTTCCTTTAGTTTTTGAATAAGCCTTTTCAATAGCTTCATAAATTGACATTTCAGTTGCCATCTTTGGTATGATTTCCTTGTTTAATAAAAATTTTAAATCATCCAGTAAATTAATATCAAAAGGGTCAGCAATGCCAATAATTAATTTATTGTTTTTTATTTCAACAGGAATACATTTATTTTTAATACAGAAATCAAAAGATAATTGATCCTGAATTGCCTCTGGAATATCTGTTTTTTTTATAACCATACATTTTTGATTGCACTGCTTTGTGAGGGTTTTTGCCAGAATTTCATCCTTTAAAAATCCAAGTTTAACAAGGCAGTGACCTGACCTGTAACCTGTTTCTTTTATATAATTCAGGGCTTTTTTTAGTTGTTCTTCAGTTATAAGGTTTTCTTTAATTAATAACTCTCCTAATAACATTCTCTTTTTTCCCATTTTTTCAATTCTCCACATGCTTTACTTTAAGTTAATAATAATTTTAACCCTTCTGTTTTTTTGCCTGTTTTCATTTGTTGTATTTGGATATACAGGTCTTTTTTCACCATAACCTTTTGATTTTATATTTTTTCTTAATATGAGTTTTTCTTTTACTAAAAATTTTAAAACTGATTTTGCTCTTTTTTCAGATAATCTCTGGTTAAATTTTACATGCCCGGTATCATCTGTATGTCCCTCAATAAATATTGTTTTTATTTCAGGTTTATATTGTTTTATCAGGGTAGCTACTTTATCAAGAATGGTTTTTGCATCAGGACTGAGCCTGGCACTGTTTATTTTAAACAATATATCCTGCATCTCAAGTGATAATTTCTTTTTTTCTTTTTTTACCTGAAGCGCAGTTGTTAATTTGAATTTTTTAGATTCTATTAAAATTCCATTAGTATCACTGAATTTTAAGTAATAATCACAGTCAATTCCATTTGGAAGAAGATTCCCTTTGTTATCTTTCCCATTCCATAAAATTTCATTATTAAAGTTTTTTTCACCTTTAATTTGTTTAAATAATTTTCCATCCGGTAGATTGATATTAACTTCCCATTTATCAATATCCTTTTGATTAATATTATTAAATTTTAATTTTACTATTTCTTTCCCCGGGATAAATTTATCCGGTTCAGTAGAAGATTGAATGTTAGGCATAAGCACAGGTGTTTTTTTAGTTTCAAGTTTAACTGGCTCTTGCTTTTCTGTTATTATTTCAGGTTCTATTTCACTATCATCAGTTTTTTTATTAGTAGATAAAGTTTCTTTATTTTTTATTTTTTTAATTATATTGATAATATCTTTTTGTGATAATTCATCTTTAAAAATAACAACTTTATCAAAAACATAAATTTTTTTAGAAGCAGGCAATTGCTCATAAAATATCGTGTTATTATTCATTTTTATAGTGAATATTTCATCATAATCTTCAAATAAAGGATAACTAAAATCAATCCCAAAAGAAGTAACAGAATCTGAATTAATATAAAGAGTGTTATCATCTAACTTTACCTGAATAACATAGGGTTGATTTTCTATGCCAAAAATTTTTAACCACCGGCATTGGTTAAATTTTAAGTCATCTGTTATAAAATGTATAGTGCTGTATTCATCATCAAGTTCTTCATTACACAGGTTTAGGATTTTGTTCAATCGGGTTTCATGAACTATTTTAATTGAATAGTCTTTATCATCAATGAGGTTTTCAATTTTTTCAATTATTTTTTTAGAAGAATCTGAAGGCAGAATGAGGAAAATATTTTCATTAATAATATTTTTATAGATTATTTTATTAAGTTTAATATTCTCATATAATAGTTCTAATTCATCTGGATTAAAAAAAATAACAGAAGTTGCAAACAACAGGGGATTGTAAAGAACATATTCCATACCTTTTATACCTTTGGTGATAAGAGAAATTGCATTTTTATTAATATTTTTTTTGTAAATGGATTTTTCAAAAGAGGCTCTGTCCGGGAATGATTTATCTGATTGATATATGAATATATCATTGTCATTAACATAATCCTGCAGAGACTTTAAGTGAAATGACTTTTCTATAATATATATTAAGGGGTATGATTCATTCGGGTCAATATTATCAGGAGATAAAATTGTATCTGCTTCCAAATAAAGAGAAAATGACATTACAAATAATAAAACAAAAAAAGGGGACGGTTCTATTTCTTTTACCAAAGATAAAATTTTATTAATTAATGTCATAAAAGAAATAGAACCGTCCCCTTTTTCTTGTTTTCTTTTAATCATCCTTTAAGTCTTCTTCAATTTTTTTCAGGTTTTTTATATCATGTGCCTGGGTAAAATCCGGATTTATAATGGTTGGCGTAAGAAAAATGACCAGCTCAGAACGGATAGTGCTGTAGCTTCTGCTGGAGAATAGGTAAGAAAGCAGGGGAATATGTCCCAGAATAGGAACACGCTTAATAGTAGTGGCTTGTTTTATTTCAATAAGACCACCCAGTATTAAAGTGCTTTTGTTTCTTATAGTAACAACAGTTTCAGCTTCACTTTTTGTTACAGTAGGTGCAACAGATTCTGATTTTCGCTCAGCAGCAGAGGAAACATTAGGTTTTATTTTTAATTGAACCGTATCTTTATAGATTTGAGGTGTAACAGTTAAGCCAATACCAACTTCCACGAATTTAGTATCTGTTGTAACAATAGTACTTCCTCCTGAGGGGATAGTGGTTGTTACTGTATAGGGTTCATTTTTCCCAACAATAATTTTAGCTGTTTCATTATTTAATACAACAATTCGCGGATTAGACAGGACTTTTACATCACCTTGTTCCTGAAGTGCTGTTAAAAGTCCTGTAATAGAGCCTGAACCATCCTTAAACTTCCATGTCTTTGATACATTAAAATCTGAAGTTGTATCACCAGCAAAAGGCATAACAATGTCTGCCTTCCAGAGAATATCCCATTTGATTCCATAATGGCTTTCATCACTTAAAGAGACAGATAAAATTTTAGCTTCAATTAGAACCTGTGGGGTAGGACGGTCAAAAGCTTCAATAATCTCCTTAAGTTTGTTCCTTTTAATAGAGACATTTTTATCAATAACAATAATAGAATTACTTTTTTCATCTGCATAAATAATACCGCCACCATAACCACCTTCACTTTTCCCTTTTATTCCTCCTGATTCTTCTAATTTTTTATAAACATCTACTGCTTTGGTATATTTTAATTTTATAACATCTGCTGTACCGCGGTAAATCAGACCTTCAAGATAATCTTTTTGAGTATAAATTCTAATCACTTCTTCCCCGGAAATAGTTTCATCAATAAGATAATTTATATTGTGTGTTTTACATATTAAATCCAGTGCATCCATTACATTAATGCTTTTTAGATTAGCAGTAATTTTAGCTTTTACATTATTATTACGGATAATATTAACTCCGGTTTTCTCTGAGAAAATTTTAATGACGTCATCTATATCTGTTCCTTTAAAAGCAATATTGATTTTTTTATTTTTCATCCTTTCATAAATAGAATTTTTAGCATTCAAAGGCATAAAAAAAGTCATAAATAAAAGGGAAATTAAAAGATAAATACTCAGTCTATTTTTTTCCATAAATTACTCCATAATTTAAATTTGTAGTTATAAGTTTTAATAATAACATAATTTTCTGAAATATCAAGAACTTTCCCATAATCAATAGAATTATTTTTACTGACAATAACAGTTTCACCAATTTTTAATTTGCTATTCTTATCATAAATTTTACTTTTTATCAGTATTGCCTGGGGATTGGTCTCATCCCATACAATCCCTTTAAGTAAATAAGCAGGAGTTATTATTTTAGTTTTAACTTTTAATGAAGCAGATTTCTTTTTATAGAAGATTTTTGAAATAGAAAAAGAGCGGAAGGGGTCAGTTGTTTTCTGATTAAAATTAATGTTTAGTTTTTTTAATTTGTTTTTAATTATTTTGGAATCATATATTGGAGAGTCATTTTTATTCTCTATATTTATTTTATCATTTTGATTTAATATTGAAAATGTCCTGAAAAAAACACCTCCCCAGATTAGTGCTACAAGAAAAATCAATATGATTTGTACTAATTTATTGCTTTTCATTTATATTAAACCCTGTAATAATGATTTTACTTTTTACATTTGAAGAAAATGGCTCTTTTCTGTTAATTTCCAATCTGTCAATTCTTGTTATAAAATCAGCCCGCTCAATTTTGTTTAAGAATTTTAAAATTGAGATAAAATCAGTTTTAACATTTATTTCTACACTAACTTCATGATATTTTTGATCCTTTTTGATTAATGTGTTTATTGGATTATAAGAAGTAATCCCTATTTTTAACTTATCAGCAAATTGTGTGCATTGATTTAATAAAAAAAGATGAGTTATATTATGAAATATATTTTTTGGTTCATTTTTGATTTTCTCTTCAATTTCATTTAATCGCTTTTTATAATGTGGTAAATTGTTTAAGTAGTGAATGTTTCGGGAATATTCTTTTTTTATTATTAAAAGAGTATTTACATTTTTTAAAAAATTGAAAGCAAAAAGAATAAGTAAAATAAATATAAGTAAAATAAAACTAATTTTAAATATGCTTCTTTTCATAATTCACAAACGCTCAAATTTTATAATAAAGTTAATTAACTTCTTTTTTCCAAGATTCTCCTGTTCAGTTGACACTAATTCTGCTTTTTTAAATTTTAAATTTAGTTTTTCTATTAATGTATTGATAATTCCCATATCATCTGCATATCCTTCTATTATAATTTTTGAAAATTTATTTTCATAAGATAAATTTTTAAATCTTATTTTTTCAGGAACAGACATCGATAGTTCCC
>CBDVEP010000136.1:0-7927 GCA_965373035.1 uncultured bacterium | reverse complement strand
ATTATATTCGCAAATAGCTTTAATATATTTATAAATCTTTTTCCATTTATAAGGAAATTTTAAGGTCTTAACCATAATCTTTGAAAAAGTATCGCCATTATAAACATAATATAAAACTATATTTTTGCTTTCAAATTCTTTTGTGCTTACTGTAGTAGTTATTAATTTTTGGGAAAGAATTTTAATTGTTCCCTGAAACGGATTAAGAGAGTCTTCTGTTAAAATGATCTTTCCTGTAAACTCACCTTCTGTACCTGTTAAAACATTCGTTATACTATAATCATCCTTAAGAATTTCCATTTTTCCCGGGATTTGCCAGTTGGCTTCTATATCCTTAATATAATTATACATTTTATCCAGTGCCACAGTTCGCAGTTTTACTTTTTTATGATAACCTAATATTATATTTGTTATTAAAATATTATCTGAAATGGACATAAGCCCTATTTTGTCCATTTTAGCCGGTATAACCGATACTATAAAATTTGTCTGACAATCTATCCGTGGATGGTATAAATTAATTATTATATCCTGCGGAGCTTTGGAATAATGAAGATTGACAGTATTCTTCTTAATCTCTCGCAAGATTTTTTCTGATTGGATTTTCCACTTTACATTGTAAAGCTTAAGAAACCTGTTATCTTCATTAAATCCTGCTGAAAATATTTTCTTCTTCTCTCCTGCTTTTATTATTAATTTTTTTAATGCTGCAGCATTTTTTCCAGGCGTTTTTATGACATATATTTTCTCTGCTTTACCAGGAAGAATTTTAATTATGCCGGTTTCATCTCCTATAACACCAGGCTTTTCAGCTTTAATAGTTCCATAAACATCAGCAGTTTTAGGTGAAAAAGTAAATGTCTTCATATTATAAGTATTAAATTGTTCAAGAGTTCCTGTTGTGTACCACCTGGCTTCAATATTACCAATAAGATTATCAAAGGCATCATAGCCAACAGAATAAAATATTTTTGTATCATCTGTTGTTAATTGAATGTCATAAATTTCTTTACCTTTATCTGCTTTTGCATCTTCTATTTGTAAATATGATAATTTACCAGGGCATACAGTAACATTACTTATTATAACAACAAACTTGTTTTTTGCCCTGGCAACAATCCTTCCCTTACCAGCTTGTTTTGACTGAAAGGATAATTCAGAAGAATTTCTTAATTTTATTTTATCAATACCTCCAACTGTCTTCCAATTAACAGGCACATCACCAATATAAATATCCTTTTTATCAAATCCTGCTGCATATAATTTTTTTATCTTACCAGCAGGAATATCAATCGTTTCAATCGCTTGCACATTTTTCCCAATAAAATCAGGTGAATCCATTATTTTAACATATTTAAGTTTTCCCTTTTTTACATTTATTTTACCTGTCTGGGTTTTAATTTCTTTATTCAGAAAAGCTATAATGAATCCACTTGTATCAAATGTATCTAGAGCAAATTTAATACTTGCTGTTTTTTCTTTTTGAAAAATAGAATCAAGAGTTCCTGTACTTTTCCAGTTAACTTTTATAAGTCCCAGATACTGATTTAAACCATCATACCCAATAGCATATAAAATAATTTCATCATCAGTAGTTATATTTAAACTTTTAACCTCAGGAGCACCTTTTTCAGGCTTTTGAACAATTTTAAGATTAACCTGCAAAAATTTATAATCCAATTCAAGATAATAAATTGCTTTTTTATGCTTTGGATTAATAAGCAAGGTTTTTTTAAAATACTTTATTGCATCATTATATTTCTCTTTAGTAAAATAATAAAGGCCATGGTAAAAATTTATTTCCATATCCTGATATTTTTGAAAAGCTTTCTCAAAATATATTTTTGCCCGATTGTGAGTTGGCTGCAGTTCTAATACTTTTTTCCATAACTCAGATGCATTTTTAAAATCTCTCTTAAGATAAAAATTAATCCCTTCCATGAAATATTGATCAATTATTTTATCTTTTTCGCCAATACCTTTTGAAGCACGAACAGCATAAACATTGGGAACATACAAGAATACTATTAGAACCAGAAAAAGTATTATATATTTTGCAAAATTCTTCATTTTACTTATATATAATAACAAAATTAATTTAAAATGTCAAAAAAAATAATTCTTTAAGGAAAAAAGTTACCGGTGCATAAAATAAAACAAGATAATAAAAAAACATAAAAACTTTTTGTTTTTTTCTTATCTCGTCTTATGTTGCGATACGCACCAGCACCTTCTTTCATTTGTGTTCCAACAAATAATAAAAAAATTTAAAAAAAGTAAACATTTAATTTGTATATAAGATATAGTACAAATTAATTTTCAGGAGGACTTTTATGGATAAAAATGAAATTATACCTATAGAGATTATTGAAAAGAAAATATATTTTTTAAGAAAGAAAAAAGTAATGTTAGATTCTGATTTAGCAGAACTTTATGGAGTTCAAACAAAAGTATTGAATCAAGCCGTTAAAAGAAATCTTGATCGTTTCCCTGAAGATTTCATGTTTCAACTTTCAGAAAATGAATATAAAATCTTGAGGTCACAAATTGTGACCTCAAGAATACAATATGGTGGAAGACGCTATTTCCCTTTTGTATTTACAGAACAGGGAGTAGCTATGCTTTCCAGTGTATTAAATAGTAAAAGAGCAATACACGTTAATATTCAAATAATGCGAACTTTTGTAAAATTAAGAGAGATTATTTCATCTCATAAAGATCTTGTTGCCAAATTAAATAAATTAGAACAGAAATATGATTCACAATTCAAAACGGTGTTTGAAGCTATTTATCAACTCATGACGCCTCCTGAAAAACCTAAAAGAAAAATTGGTTTTTAATATAACTATGGATATCATTATGCAATAATAACTTCATAACTTATTATGTAAAAACAAAGGTATTAAATCAAGCTGTAAAAAAAAATCCTGATAGATTTCCAGAAGATTTTTTATTTCAATTATCACAAAAAAAAAAGATGGGGGTACAAATTGTACCCCAGTAGGAATTCAATTCAGTATCTCGGGAACTGTAAAAAAGGTGTAAAAAAGGTGCAGGGACTTTACTTTATCACTTATGTAAGTTCTTGAAACTTTTATTGGATTTTCTTTTTTGAGAGAAAAAGGGGACGGTTCTATTTTTTCTGGTATAATAAAATTTATGTTTTAAATCTTGTAAAAAAAATAGAACCGTCCCCTTTTTCTCTCTTCTTAATTTTTTCATGTTTTTATTGTTTCATGCATAAACGGAAAGCTCACCTGCCGCTATGGATCGCAGCGGAATAGCGGTCAGGTGCAGCGCATTGTTAGGGGTCATCATCTTATGTATTTTAAGTAAATCGCTATCAGCAAAAGAACATATCCTGTGATTGAGATAACCATGTTCATGAAAGCAAGTTTATCTGGAACGGCGTTTACATCATGCGGCGATGGACTAATAATCCTGTTATCGAATGCAGTTATTTCTTCCTTTGATCTTCCTTCCAATTTCATGTTTTCCAATATTCTGTCGTGCCGAGATTTCGCGGAATTGGCAGCATAATTGTGCATTATTCCAAATGTCCAAAAGCAAGCTATGGTAATCATAATAGCGAAAATGAAAAGATATAAATGCCCCGTTCCATATAGTAATATTGTCGCAATTAAGCTTGCGATTACGCTAATCCATCCGCCCATTGTTCTTTCTCCTATGTGCCCCTAACAATTAATAGACAGCATTCTGTCTATCGGAATCAAATTGATTAATATAACCTTTGATATAGCCTATATTATAATAAAATAAAATCAAGTTAAAACTACCTAAAGTAAGCAATATTCTTATCACTTATTCTGTCTATCGTATCGATAGGTATAATAGACAAAATGATGGTTATCAACCATGACTATGCATACAACATTTAATAGTTATTTAAATAATTCTAAGAGGTAAGAGTACCGGTGTAAAACGTAACATAAAAACCTTTTTTTTTATAAAATTAAAAATTTTTATATGTGCTTTCGTCTCTTTTATCTATTTTTGTTATTACTATCAGTTTTTCATTATCATTTATTTCAAATATTATTCTGTATCTACCTATTCGTATTCTATATATATTCTTTGTTAATTTCTTTATACCTTAAAGGACGAGGATTTGTTTCTAACTTCAACATGCTTTTTGCTGTTAGTTTTTTATAATTTTCAGGTAATTTTAAGATTTGCTTTTCTACTTTTTTATTGGCAAGGTCAATTCTATATCTTGAATTCTTTTTTGTGCTCATTTAAAAATTCTCTAAATTTTCTCCCTTTTCCTGCTCTATAATCCTTCATAGCTTCAACATGGTTCTTTATATCTTCAAGTTTCTCAATTTTTTCAAGCAGCTTATTATATCGGCTTAAAGGCAATAAGACAATTTCTTCTTTTGTTTTATAAATTTTTTTCACTTCTTTTGAGAGATTTTTTATTTGAGTAATTGTTGCCATAAATTTTTATCCATTTAGAGTTTATATATTATTTATATTGTATATAAGTATAATTAATTTTAATAAGTTGTCAAAAAAAATTCCATTTCCCCTTATCATTGATTGAAGCAATTTTTTATCGAATTCTTTAATATTATCTACAGTAACTTTTCTTTTTTTATCCCTAATATAACCTATCCAATTTTTATGATCGCCTTTGCCTTTTATACATTGAAATTTATTTGTTTTTAATATTTTTATTACTTCAGCCTGAGTTAATGGTGGGAATTTTTTAGGCATAACAAGTAGATGGTATTGTTTCTATAAATAATCTCAATTGTTTAACAGTTAAATGAAAAAAAACAAGAATTCTTAATTTATAATATTCTATCCAATAATTTAAAGGAGCATATCTTGGAATAAATGAATTGATTTCATTATTTTTTATAGCATCTTTAATATACCAATTTACAAGTTTATGTAATTTATTATAAGCTTTATCTGGAGTTTGTCCTGTGGTTACAAGGTTTAAGGTTAAACAAATACCAATATAATGGTCTTTGTAATTAGTCACATATCCTTTAATGTAAAATATTTTTGGACGTTTTTTGATACCTTTTTTAAAATTCATTATATTACCTGTTTTTTATATTATTAATAATTGATAACCTATAATATAATTTATCCCATTATTAAATTTCGTCAAGTATTATTTTATATTTTATATTAAATTTATTTCTGAATTTTTTTTATAAAGATAAGAAGATTTCATACAAATTCCGTTCCTCTACAAAAAATCAACTCTTCACACTCACAGCTATCTTATCGAACAACACGCCAGGGACTATAAAACGGGAATATGAATATTTTTTATTCTCAACTTTTAAAATGTTTTTAAAAAATTCAAACAAATTGCCGCTAATCATACAATCCTTTATTCTGCCTGTAATTTCACCATTTTCAACTGCAAATCCTAATCCTACATTTGCTGAAAATTCCCCTCCAATAATATTGCTCTGACCTGCTCCAATAAGCTGGTCAATAATAATACCATTTTTCATGTTTTTTATTATTTCCTCTCTACTGGCAAGTAAATCTTTATCATGTGTATTAAACTGAATATTAGTAAAACCCGGTGAGGGTAATTGATTATAACTTCTATTGCAGTGACCATTTGATTTTAAATTGTTTGTTTTCCCTGGCTCCTTTTTCTTTGCTTTACTCATTTTCCCTGCTGTCTGCATGTCCAGGGGGAACTGTCTTACTATTCCTTTTTCAATTAAAGCAATTTTTTCAGGGCTTATTCCTTCTCCATCAAATGCTGTACTATAAGGATATCCTTCTAAATAAGGATTGTCTATTATATCAATATTTTTATTAAGAAATTTTTTATTAATTTTATCACAAAAATAAGATACCTTTTTTTCAAATAATTTCCCATTAAAGCTTTGAATCAACAATCCCATTAAAGAAGAAAAAGCTTTGGCAGTAAAAAATATTTTATGAAGTCCATTCTTAATTATCCTGGTTTTTTTAGAGTTTTTGTAAAGAAAAACAATGTTATCCAATATAGTGTTTAATTCTTTCTCCTGTGGCAAGTGTGTAAAAGAACTCCACTCCCAGATTTCCAGAAAATTTTTCTCCTGTGCCTGAAATATTGAAGCACTTATATCCAGCAAAGTCTTATCCTCTTTAGCCTCAAGACCTGTGGAATTTATCAGCTCTTTTTTTACAATATCTTTCTGGATGGAAACACTGATCTTTAATTTATTATTTAATTTTAATAAATGCTCAATATAATAATTACCCCAGTCAACCATGTTTTTTACATCTAATTTTTCAATATCCGCGGAATAAATTTTTAAATCCTGCTTCTTTTTACATTTATCAGGAAAAGTAAAAAAAGCCTGCTCACCAAACTCTGAAATCTGCAAGGCATTATCTATGAGATTCTTAACAGACCTTAAATCTGTAGTTGAACTTGACCCTGTCCTGTTATTATTTTTTATTCTAAGTCCTATACCTTCATTAAAAGACCCTGCTATGTTTTTCAATTCATTATTTTCAAAAAGCACCGGAAGTGATTCCCCTGATTCATAATACACATCAAAGTCTTTTACCTTTAAACTTATTTCTTCCAGTAACTTTTTAAGCATTAAACTCCCCCAATTAATACATTTTTTATTTTTATATGAGGACCACCGGTTGATACAGGCAATGGTGACTGTCCACCTTTTCCGCATCCTCCAAGACCCCCGAAAAGTTTACAATCATTTCCTATCATTACCATATTCTTTAATGTTTCAAAAACATTACCGGATAATACAACATTCTTTAAAATGCCTTTAATTTTTCCATCTTTTATGTGATAAGCTCTTCCTGCTGAAAAAGTAAACATCTCAAGGTCTGTCTGCCCCCCGATACAATCAACAGCATAAATACCATTGTCAACTGACCTAAGCATTTCCTTGAAAGAATATTTGCCTGCTTCAATATAAGTATTTGTCATCCTGACTATTGGCAGATAAGAAGTATTTAAAGCTCTTGCATTCCCTGTTAAAGATTCATTCATTTTATAAGCTGTTTCCCGAGAGTGGAGTCTGCTGTTTAAAATTCCATTCTTTATTAAATATGTTTTCTCAGGGCTTACACCTTCATCATCAGAAAAAATAAATCCAGCTTCTGATTCTAAATTCCCATCATCAACAATATTTAATTCACCTATTCCAAACTCTTTTCCAAGCTCCATAATATTCTGCATTTGAGGATTTTCAAATATAAAATCTGCCTCAGATAAATGACCAAAAGCTTCGTGTGCAAAAACTCCGGATAATTTTGGGTCCATTATAACATCATAATGTCCCCCTTCCATTATCCTTGCACTTAACAAATCCTGTGCGATTTTACCAATTTCCTCTACCTCACACTCCCTGTTTTTAACTATTTCATATCCTTCATATCCTCCCCATGAATCTCTGCTTATTTGAATATTATTGCCTTCACGAGCCACACCTGAAACAGCGATGCCTGTAAAAACTTTATCCTGTGAGATAAGGCTTGCTTCGGAATTTCCATAATACAATTCTTCCTTTTTCTCTAAATAAATAATTTTCCTGTTAATAATTTTTTTAAACTGTTTTAAAATATTATCATAGCCGGTAAGGAGTTCAACTTTGTCACTAAGATCTTTAGAAAAAGGATCTACCTTATATTGAGTTTTAAAATTTTTAATTATCTTCTTATAAGAAATAATATTTCTTTTAATATGAGACTGCCTGGCTACTTCATTACTATTTTTTATAACCAGTTCAATATACTTATCAAAATGCTCAATATTACTAAAAGATACAAATCCCCATTGATTATTTTTTAATATCCGTATATTGCCTGATAAAACTTCTTTTTTAATTATATCTTCAATTTCACCATTAGATAATGCTATGGTATTTATATATTTTTTCTCTAAATGTATCTCACTATAATCAGCATT
>CBDVEP010000135.1:0-7931 GCA_965373035.1 uncultured bacterium | reverse complement strand
CCATGGGGTGGGGTAATTAATTAGAGGCGACAACTACCCTGACACAGGGGGATAAAGTCCTTTCCACCTGGTATTATTTCTTCACCTCTGTAAATAACACCATCCATGTCAATTAAAAACCCATTTTTTATCATATAAACCTCCAGTTTTATTCTACGTAATAATTGTTAATATTAAATAAATAATTTATTAATTTTTTGTTAAGCTCTCATCTTGCCTTGAAAATATAAACACAAAGTTAAGCCGCTTTTTTTTACTTGTAAAAAAACCTATAAAAAAATCTGTAAAAAAATGCTTGACAAATTTTTTGAAGAGTGGTATACTATTATTTGGAGATGAATCATGGAGAATAAATCAAAAAAATCATCCTTAAATAAAACTATGGAAATAACTATACCATATACGATAAGATATTGGAAGGAAGATGATTGGTATATTGGACAAGTAATTGAAAAACCTAGTGTTATAAGTCAGGGAAAAACATTAAAAGAATTAAAAAATAGTATTTTTGATGCATTTAAAATGATTTGTGATGCTGAAAAAGAAAATCTTGCCATTGCATAAATTAATTGAAAAGAAAAGAATTTATTAAATTGTTAGAAAAAAATGGTTGTTATCTAAAAAGACATGGTGGAAATCATGATGTTTACGAAAATTTTAATACAAATAAGTTATCTTCTGTACCTCGTCATAATGAATTGCAAAACACAATGTGTAAAGTAATATTAAAACAATTAGAGATTGGTAATAGCAAATTTAAAACCAAGTAAAAGTTTATTCTTTCCTAAAGCTTATTATCATTGTATATTTTATATATTTTATCAATACCTTCATCCATCTAATAAATTTATTGCTGTCTAAGTAACATTTTGCGGCAGGCTAATGGTAAATTTAGTTCCTCTAGCATGCTCACTTTCTACATTTATCCTGCCATTGTGAAGAAGTACAATATATTTAACAATAGATAACCCCAGTCCTGTCCCCCCTAACTGTCTTGACCGGGATTTATCAACAACATAAAAACGTTCAAATATCCGTTTAAGATGTTTTTCAGGAATGCCTATTCCTGTATCTTCTATTGTTATTACAATAAAATTATTTTTTTTAATAACATTAATCTTTATATCCCCTTTATCAGTATATTTAATGGCGTTATCAATTAAATTAACAAACATTTGTTCTATTTTAAAATCATCTCCCTTGAATAATGGAACATCTTTATCAATATTTATTTTTAGTTTTACAGGTTTATTTTTTAATTTTATTTCAAATATTTTAAAAATATTTTTCAGTATTGTATTTAAATTAACTTTTTTTATTTCCAGAAAAACCTTACTGTCTTCTAATCTTGACAAGGTTAATAAATCATTGATAATACTTATAAGCCTGTCTGTATGCCGATTTATAATATCAAGATAATGTTTATTTTTAGTATTTGATTCCTGGTCATATATAGTCTCTACAAATCCCTTAATGGCTGTTAAAGGAGTTCTTAATTCATGAGACACATTAGCCACTAAATCTTTTTTCATCTCCTCTAAATTCTTTCGCTGTGTAATATCATGAAAGACCAGAACAATTTCATTTCCTGACAAAAGAGCTGAACCACTGCAAACAAATATTTTATTGTTAAAATCAATTTCCCTGGAAATATTCTTTTTTTTCTTTTTAATCTCTTCAATTAAATCATTTACACCAAAATTTCTTATGACTTCCCAGTATAACCTGCCTTCAATATCTTCATTATTTATAATATTCCTTATGCTGTTATTAGATAAAACAATTTCCCCATCTTTATTTATTACAAGGATTCCTTCTTCAACTGAAAAAATAATGCTGTTTATATGTTCTTTTTCGTATGATAACCTGTGAAATAAATCTTTAATCTGTGAAGTCATATAATTAAAACTATCTGCAAGTTCTTTCAACTCATCTTTATTTTTTAAAAATATTTTAGTTTCAAAATCACCCTTTGCTATCTGTCGGGATGCTTTTATTATTTTACGAATGGGACGAGAAAGTGTATTAGAAAAAAAATATATTCCAATTATTGATAAAAAAATTATAAAAATTGTAATATAAAAGACTTTTATTTTTAATTGAACAAGAAGCCTGTCAATCTCTTTTAAAAACAAACTTGTTCTGACAACACCTGTTATTTTTCCATTTTTTTTAACTGGAATAGCTATATATAACATTCTTTCAGATACAGTAGTGCTGTAACGTAATGATTTCCCCATCCTGTTATTTAATGCCTCTTTAATTTCAGGTCTGTCTTTATGATTTTCCATTTTTAATGGTTCATCCTCTGAATCACCAAGAACAATACCTGATTTGTTAATAACAGTTATACGCGTATTAATCTGTGAGCCTAATTTTTTTACTAATGGAGCAATCCTGTTCTGTTTATCTGTATTAAAAAAAAATGCAATATTATTTTTCACCAGTATGGCTGAATTTTTCAACTGAATGGTTAATGTATTTAAATAATGTTTGTTAATGATCCGGAAAGTAGAGAAAACAATTAAAGTTAATAATATTATAATAATAAGAAAAGAACCGCTGAATATTTTAGTAAAAAAAGATAATCGTTTCATTCTTCCAGTTTATATCCTACTCCCCTGATATTTTTAATAACATTGCTATATTTACCAAGTTTTTCCCTTAAATGTCTGATATGAACATCTATTGTTCTGTCCACTACAATTTTCTCATCTCCCCATAAATGATCTAAGAGTTGATCTCTTGACAAGACCCATCCTCTATGCTGGGCAAGAATAGTTAATATGTTAAATTCTGTTGTTGTTAATTTAATTTCTTTATCCTTAATAAAAACTTTATATTTCTGCATATCAACATGAATAATGTTATTAATACTAATAACTTTATTCTTTTCCTGTTTTCTTTCAAGGCGCCTCAGGACTGCTTTAACCCTTGCTACTAATTCACGAGGTGAAAAGGGCTTGGTAATATAATCATCTGCCCCCAGTTCAAGTCCTAAAACTTTATCCATCTCTTCGCCTTTAGCTGTTAACATAATAATTGGAACACCGGATGTCTTATTGTCTTTTTTTAATATTTTACAAATTTCAAATCCATCATGGTCAGGCAGCATTAAATCAAGAATAATTAAATCCGGTATGGTATGTTTTAAAAACTTAAATAAATCATTAGCATTATAAAATCCCTTTACTTTAAATCCGTTTTTTTCCAGATTTACAGTAACCAGCTCAACTATGTCAGGTTCATCTTCAACAATAACAATTAAATTTTTGCTAATTTTTTTTATCCATAATCAACCTTTTATAACATATTCTTTTAAATTTAATATCTTTTCTTCTTCTCCTAAAACAATCAATCTTATATTTTCATCTAATTTAATAGAAGCACTTGGATTAAAAATATATTTATTATTTATCTCATCCTTTACAGCAATAACCATAAGTCCTGTCCTTTTAGGAATCATAGCTTTAGATAATGTTTTATTAATTAAAGGAGAATTCTTACTTAATTTTATTTCTTCTAATCGTAAAGGAACTTGATTTGTATGAGTTAAAACATCTAAAAATGATACAATATTTGGTTTAAGTATTAACTGGGATAACCTTATTCCTGCTATAACTTTAGAAAGTATAACATTAGAAACTCCTGCTTTTTGTAATTTTTCAACAGAATGCATCTCTGTTACCTGGGCTACAATTTTTATATTCGGATTTATCTGCTTGGATGAAATAGTAACAAATAATACATCAGCATCATTAGGCAGCGCTATCACCATACCTATTGCCCTTTCAATACCGGCTTTTTTTAATGTGTCTTCCAAAGTAGCATCACCCCAGATAACAGAAATATTTTTATAATTTTCACTGACCTTTTCTAGTTTATCTTTATCCCTGTCAATTGCAACAAAATTGACTTTATTCCTGATGAATTCTTTAATAACCTGTTCACCAACTTCCCCTGTTCCACAAAGAATATAATGTTTTTTTATTTTACTTAATTTCTTTTTCATTTTATTGCTCCTGTAAAGTTTTTTAATTTCTCCACTAAATAAAAAATAATTAACAACTCCTACCATTCCGGCAATAACAATAAAACTAGATAAGGATATAATAATTGTTAAAATTTTCCCCTGAGCTGATAATTCCTTTACTTCTTTAAACCCTACTGTTGTTACAGTGATTACTGTCATATAAAAACTGTTGATTAAATCAATGTTTTCTATTAAATAATAAGCAATGGTTCCACCGGTTAAAATAACAATAAGAATAATTAAAATAATAAAGACTTGTTTTGTCGGCATAATAGTTAATATATTTTCTTTTATTCAATTTTCCATTATTTTTCATGCTAATCCCACTAAAATTCAAGATTTGGTGTCAATTTTCCGAAATTGATAATAAGACTAATTGCCACAGATGATGGATACTAAATTACTAAGGAGGAAACATTGAAGCAGCCTTTACATTTAATTATTTTTCTGTTTTTAATAACAGGACTTCTTATTCCTGTGTATTCACAAAATTATAAGATAGATTCATTAAAAATCAATAACAATAATTATTATCCTTTATATAAAATATTAAACATACTTCATCTGGAAAGACATTATGATTATTATACTCAAAAGTTAATCATTAAAGATAAGGGTAGATATTTAACTTTTTTCCCGGAAGAAGATACTATTTATTGTGAAAGACAATCCATCTTATTAAAATCTTCCCCTATCAGGGTTAAAGGAGTTATATATATCCCTAAACAAATGGTTGACTTATTAACCCAGTGGAAAAAAAATGATTTTCTTTTCAGTTATGTTGACAATAATTTTAAAATTAATAAAAAACAGGAGATTATTTATAAAGAAGAAACTCAAGTTGTACAAAAAAAATTAATAAAAAAAGAACATTTTAAAGAAAAAATTCCTGTTAATTATAATAAACAATCACAAATATTTGCCTCTGTGCCAAATAAAATTCAAGTAATTATTATAGACCCGGGTCATGGAGGAAAAGATCCAGGAGCTATTGGACAGAAAGGGTTACGCGAAAAAGGAGTTGTCCTGAATGTTGGGTTGTATTTAAAAACTTATTTAAATAAAAAATTAAGAAATATAAAAGTCGTTATGACCAGGGATACAGATAAATTTATACCCTTAAATAAACGTACTGATATTGCCAATAAGTACCTTAAAAAAAACTCTACTGGAATTTTTATAAGTATTCATGCAAATGCTTCCATGAATAAAAGATCACAAGGCACAGAAACTTTTGTCCTTTCTCCTGTTGCATCAGATGATGAAGCAAGAGCTGTAGCTGCTATGGAAAATGGAATTATCAGTACTAAAAAAAGAAAAATTGAACCGGTAACTAAAATTCTATCAGGAATGCTCAGTTATGAAAATATCAGAGAGAGTATTCAACTTGCAAAATTTATCCAGGAAGGATATAAGAAAAATTTAAAAACAAAACCAAGACAAAAACAAATAAAAAAAGCACTTTTTTATGTTTTAGAAGGAACATTAATGCCTGGAGTTCTTACAGAAATTGGCTTTATTACTAATAAAAAAGAAGAAAGATTTTTAAGATCAAAAGCTTACCAGAAAAATATTGCACAATCTATTGGAGAAGGAACGTTGAAATTTATAAAATGGTATAAAGCAAATAATGGCTTTATTCAATAATTGGGGTCAGTGAATTAAAAGTAATGAAATAAAATTAATTGGAATTAATTCTTTAGAATTTTAAAAATAATGATAATTTCCACAAAAATAAAACTCTAAAGAGTTAAATCCATAATATAACTTTCTTATTTCACTGACATTGACTAAGACCCCAATGCTTTCTTAATAAGTTCCTCCAGTGGCATATCTTCATTAAAAGAAATATTATTAATCCTGTTTAAGGCTTCTGTTTTAGAGTATCCCAGCCCTTCTAAAGCCATAATTGCTTCCTCCTGAACTTTATGCCGTACACCTGTAAAAGGAACACTTTCCATGCCATATAATTTGCCAAATTTTTCTTTTAATTCAAATACTAATTTCTCAGCCCGTTTTTTACCGATACCTCCAACACTTGTTAATAAATCAATATTTTGTTGAGATACAGCCTGCTTAAAAGTTTCATTATCTACTTTAGACATAATTCCCAAAGCCATTTTCGGACCAATTCCTGAAACAGACAAAAGAATTTTAAAAACTTCTTTTTCTTCCTCTGTTTTAAATCCATATAAATTATACATATCTTCTTTATGAATAGTATGAATAAGAATTTCTTCTTCAGCTCCAGTGTCCTTCAACTTTTGGAAAGTTTGGAATGAAATATGAATCTCATATCCTACATTATTAACATCAAGTACTAAAAAATTTGGATTTTTTATCTTAATATTTCCTTTTAAATATGCTATCATAAACTTTTTTCAACTATATTATTAAATTTTGAAGTGTTAATATGGCATACACCTATGGCAAGTGCATCTGCTACATCATCAGGTTCAGGAATTTTATTTAATTTCAACAGTATTTTCACCATATTCTGAATCTGATATTTTTCTGCTCTTCCATACCCAACAAGTGCTTGTTTTACCTGTAAGGGAGTATAATCATATATCTTAATTTTTTGTTTTAACAAAACAGAAGCAATAGCTCCTCTAACCTGGGATACATCAATAGCAGTTTTTAAATTCTTATTAAAAAATAATTTTTCAATGGCAGCTTCATCTGGTTTATGTTTTTTAATTATTTTTTCAATATTCAAACATATTTTATTTAACCTGCTGTAAAAATCTTCTTTAGGAATTTCTATTGCCCCATAATCAATTACTTCTGTGTTATTGTTAATAACCCTAAATACAGCCCAGCCTACAATTGCATATCCTGGATCTATCCCTATGATAGTCATTTTATTTATTCTTCTTCAAAGGCATCAGCTGGCATATCGGCATTGGTATAAACATTCTGAACATCATCATTGTCTTCAAGAACACCTATTAATTTCACCATTTGCTTAACCTTTGTACTATTTTCAATTTTTACATAGTTCTTAGGAAGCATTGTAATATCACTGTTGTCAATAAAAATATTTTTATCATTAAGAACTTTTTTAACTATTTCAAATTTTTCCGGCTCAACTGTAATCTCATAAACACCTAATTCATCATCACTTTTTAAATCTTCAGCGCCTGCATCAACTATAATATTAAATAAATCTTCTTCACTTATACTTTCCTTTTTAACTGCAATAAAACCTTTTTTAGAAAACATCCATGCAACACATCCATTTTCACCAAGGTTTCCTCCATTTTTTCCTAATAAACTCCTGATTTCTGCTGTTGTTCTGTTTTTATTATCAGTTACGACTTCAATTAATATAGCTGTGCCGCCGGGTCCATAACCCTCATAAATAGTTTCTTCATAATTAACACCTTCTAATTCCCCTGTACCCTTTTTAATAGCTTTATCAATATTATCAGAAGGCATATTAACACTCTTTGCTTTCTGCATAGCCAATCTCAAACGTGGATTAGCTTCAGGGTCTCCCCCGCTTGTTCGGACAGCTACTGTGATTTCCCTAATAATTTTATTAAAAATCTTACCTTTTTTAGCATCTGTAACTGCTTTTTTATGTTTAATAGAATGCCATTTTGAATGTCCTGACATTTTTACCTCCAAAAACTTTTATTGTTATTATATTATAATATTCTTAAAAATAGTCAATAATATTTTTAAAAATCAGGTAATGCGTCAGAATCTTTCGAAAAAATATGTAGGGGAGTGTTTTTAAACCCTCCCCTACAAACAAGAAATAATATTCTGTTTTTTAGACAGCTTCCTACAAAATGTCAGTGAATTAAGAAAGTTATATTATGGATTTAACTCTTTACAGGCTGTCCGGTTTATAGGCCAGATTATAATAAAAATTTATTGATAATGTAAT
>CBDVEP010000134.1:0-7995 GCA_965373035.1 uncultured bacterium | reverse complement strand
TAAGCAAGATAAAGTCCAAAAAAGTAAATAATATTCACCAATTAAAAATTGAAAATTATTTAGGAATAGAATATAAAACACCATTTTATGTTTTACCAAGAATAGGGCTTAAATTTGAGGAAGAAACAGTTTTAATGACAGGAATAGGGTTTAATTATCAAACCAGCTATTTAAAATTTAAAATTGATTATTCTCATAATCTTTTAGGTCAGGTGATTAAATCGCATTCCATTTCCCTTAACCTTGAAATTCATCCTGTTGTAAAAGTTGTGAAAAAAGTTATTCAGACAAACAAAGTTGTTGAACAAAAATCAGTTACAAATTTTTTTTTAAATGAAAAACAGAAAATTAAACGAATTGCAGTTTTAGATTTTAAAAACACTTCTCAGTCAGAGGATTTAGAATATTTAGCTCAAACCATTTCTGAATCTATTGCTACATTTTTAGCAAAACAAAATGATATAAAAATTATGGATAGAAAAGCTGTTGTAAATAAGCTTAAAAAACTTTATATTGAATTATCGGATTTTCAAAATGAAAAGGAGATGAAATTGCTGGGAAGGTTACTAAAAGTCGATACGCTTATTGCAGGTAGTTTTGTAGATATTAATAATAAATTAAGAATTAATACTCGCCTGATAGATATTAAAACAGGAGATGTCATAATTGCAGACCAGATGCAAAGTGATGCAGATAAAGAAATATTTTTATTCCTGGATAAAATTGCCAGGGATATATTAAAAGAAATCAGGGAATTAAATAAGAATATAAATGACAAACAATAACAGATTAATACTTATTCAGGGTTGATAAAGATTTCAACTCTGCGGTTTTTTTGTCTTCCTTCTTTTGTTGAATTATCAGCTATTGGTTTTTCCTTCCCGTATCCTTTATATGAACCTTGTTTTGTATTAAAAGCTTTTTCTTTTAATAAATACTTAAGAACATTTAAAGCTCTTTTTTCAGATAGTTTTTGATTGTATTCATTGGATCCGAAATTATCTGTATGTCCTTTTATAATTACATTATAATCTTTGTAGTTTTTTAATATGGCACTAATTTTATTTAGTTTTTTTTGGGCGATTTTTGTTAAGGTAGCTTTATCATACTTAAAGTAAACATCTTTAAATTCAATAATCACACCCTCATCAGATTTTTTTATAGTTAGATCTAACTTTTCTTTTTTAAATTTATCAAACATTTCTTTTTTAATTTTTTCTTTTTTATCAAGGGTATGTTTTAAGTTATAGTATCCTTTTAATTTGCCTTTATATTGAATAACTGTTCCATCAGAATAAATAAATCCTATGTCATAAAGATTTTCTATATATAAAGGCAACTTTTTTTGAATATCATACCAGAGAGTGGAGTAGGAAGATCCAATAAATTTATAAGGAATATCTACATTATTGTGGTCTGCAATATAATTTATAATATAGTGAAAGACTATTTTAGCTGTTGGTTTTTTAAATTTGTTGTTATCCAATCCAGCATATTGATACTGTACATCAATAGGAACTTTAACAGGTGGTTTGAATTCCATGATTTCCTCTCCTTGCTCCTGCCACATATAACCAGGTGTAATTTTACCTTTGGGAAATATCGGAATATTTCTAATGGATGGCATAACATATTTTTTATCAACAGTATAATAACCCTGTTCATCCATGAAAAAGTTTAAGGAATATATTTCATTTAACTGAAATGGATCAGTTGTATTTAATGGTCGTTGATAGGAATAATACCTTCCCATAAGATGAAAATTATTTTTTGTTTTTTTTACAGGAGTTAATAAAACATAATCCCTGATTTCTCTTTCTCGAATTACTACTCCATTTTTTATAATTGTCTGAGCCGTGAATTTATCAATTGTAAAAGATTTATTAATTTCAAAGTTCCATAAAAACCTGTGTGGCTGTTCTGTAATTGCATTTAAAAAAAGAGGAAATAAAATATTCAGCAATAAAATTTTTTTCTTCATAACAATTTTATTATCGTCAAAAAAATACAAAACAAGAATATTTCTTACTGCTTGAAAAAAAATGATTTGACCATGATGTTTTTCTTTGTTATATTAATAGTAATTAAGGAATATATTTTAAAATGAATTTTTTTTACAGATTATTAGCTGACTTTTTAGTCATTATCCATTTTATATGGATTTTATTTGTGTTATGGGGTTTTTTAAGAACAATAATTGCCATTATAAAAAATGATAAAAATTTCCTTTCACGATTTATTTTACGAACAGTTCATTTAGCAGGTATTTTATATATTGGAATTCTTATACTCATTCATAAACCATGTCCTTTGACTATCTGGGAGATTAAGTTGCGTGTACTCTCTGGTATAAGGTCTTATGCAGGGTCTTTTATTATTCATTATATTGAAAATTTAGTTTATCCTGATGTTCCAGCCTGGGTTGTAGAAATTCCTTCTATAATTGTAGGAAGTATTTCCTGTTTGTTTTATATTTTCTTTCCCCCTTTTTCTAAAAAGAAGTGAATTTATCTTATAATGGTTTAGAAATAAAGCCTTTTGCCGTCAATAGAACTATAAATAAGCTATTTCATATAACCAAATACCAATAAACTAATAAGAGGTGTTTATTATGGGTAAAAAATATTTTTCAAAAGGGAATATTATTATAAAAGAAGGTTCTACAGGCTCTGAAATGTATTTTATTGTTTCAGGAAAGGTGAAAGTTTATAAAACAATTAATCAAGATACTATTGAACTTGGAATTATGGGTCCCAGTAATTTTTTTGGAGAGATGAGCCTATTTTTTCAGGGCCAGCGATGTGCAACAGTAGAGGCAATGGAAGATTCTGAAATGTTAGTTACAGATAAAGAAAATTTAATTCACATGATTGAGAAATATCCGGATAAAGCTGTAAAAATAATAAATGTTATGGCACAACGTTTACGTGATGCTCATAATATTATAACTAAGATGCATGGGGAGAAAGAAAGTCTTAAACTCATGTATGAACATATTTAAATTAAGTTGACAAATGATAGAAAAGTATTACATTAATAAAAAAATTGTATATAGGAGTTATATATGCCTACTTATGAATATGAATGTAATAAATGTAAACATAAATTTGAATTGTTTCAATCCATACATTCTGAACCTAAGGCTGTCTGCTTAAAATGTAATTCTGAAGCCAGAAGATTGATTAGTACTGGCGGCGGAATTATTTTTAAGGGCAGCGGCTTTTATGTGAATGATTATAAAAATAAAAGTGAACCTGCTAAAAAAGAGAAAAAAGAAGAATCATCATCGAAATCTAAATAAATTTACTGCCGGGTGAATCAAGAGGTATATTTTTTTTACATAACGGGCAATCTTCAGGCTTATATTTTTCAGCATTAATTTTTAATATAAAAAATTGTGAGGGATGCAGTTGGATTTTATTATTTGTCCTGTCTGCAATACCTGCTATTCCAACAATTTCTGCCTGTGATTTTTTTACCAGTTCTATAATTTCCTGTATTGACCCTCCTGTGGTCATGACATCTTCAGTAATTAATATTTTTTCATTTTTATTTATTTCAAAACCTCTCCTTAATGCCATAATTTTGTTATTATCATTGTTAATGTTAATCCGTTCCGCAAAAATTCCCCTGCAGTTTAACTTTTTAGCTACTTCATAAGATAAAATAATTCCACCAAGGGCAGGGCCAATAACCACATCAATTTTTTCATTTTTAAATTTTTCAGCAATTATGGAGCTGAGTAAAGAAGTTGCCAGAGGATACTGCATAACTTTTGCACATTGTAAATAAATGTTACTATGATAGCCAGAGGATAGTTTAAAATGCCCATTTAATAGTGCCTGTGATTTTTTAAATAAATCAAGTATAAAATTTTCATTAAAAGTTTCTATATATTTCATTTAAGGTTTCTCCTTTTTTAGGATTTTATATTTGTACTTTTCCAATTATATTTTTTATGTCTTTAATTTTATGCTTTTTAAGATAATTTTTTATTCCATCTATAATTTTTAAACTAATTAAAGGGTCAACAAAATTATATGTGCCTATTTGTAAGGCACATGCACCTGCTAAAAGATACTGGATAGCTGTATCAGTATTAAAAATACCGCCAGATGCAATTATTGGAAGTTTTACTTTTTTTCTGATTTCCATTACCAGATTTAGAATAAGCGGAAAAACAACTGGCCCGGATAATCCTCCCTTAATTAAGATTTTTTGTTTGTTAATATCAATAATAGTGCTTTTAAAAGTATTAGCCACTGTTATTGCATCCATTTTGCATATCCGGGCAATTTGTGCAAATTCTACGATGTTTCCTGCTTGAGGAGATAATTTAACAATTAATAATTTATCTGTCCTCTTTCGTACTGTTTTTAAAAGGTTTGAAAAAAGTTTTATATCAGTAGAAAATTCAATGCCTCCTTTTTTAACATTTGGACAGGATACATTGATTTCATATCCTGCGATGAATTTATATGGGTTAAGATATTCAATGATTTTAACAAACTCCTCAAAGGAGAACCCGGCAATATTTATAATAATTTTTGACTGGCATTTTTTTAAAAAAGGAATTTTCTCACGGATAAAATTTTTAACTCCAACATTCTGCAATCCTATTCTATTTATCATACCACAGGGGACTTCATGAATTCTTATTCCTTCATTGCCCTGTCTCTCATGAAAAGTTAATCCCTTTGTAACAATTGCTCCTAATTTGTTAATGTTAAAGACATCTGCATATTCTTCTCCATAACCAAATGTTCCTGAAGCTGTAAAAACAGGATTTTGAAATTCAATATTTTTTATTTTAATTTTTAAATTTACAGACAATAATTTTCTCCTGCTGCTATCATTCCCATATAATTTTATTTGCTTCAAAAACAGGTCCGTTTTTACAGACGCGTTTTAATTTTATTGTTTTTTTTTCTCTGATTTTTATTGTACACCCCATACATGTTCCTATTCCGCAAGCCATGATTGATTCCATAGAAAAAAATGCAGGGATATTCTTCTTCCGGATTATATTTTGATAAAGAGATTTCAGCATTTCTTCAGGTCCGCATGCAAATAAAAAATCAGGACTATTGCTATTTTTTTTTATAAGTTGTATGACATTACCATGGAAGAAATTTTTATAATTTTCTAAAATAGATATAGTTACTTTAATATTTAAATATTTTAAAAATGATTTAAAATCGCTGGCTTCTTCTTTAGTATTAAAACCTATAAATAATTCTATATTATTTTTAAGTTTTATTTTTTTTAAAAAGAGATGTATGCCGCCAATTCCTATTCCCCCGGCAATAATCCAGATTTTTTTATTAACAGGAGCATATTCAAAAGGGGTCCCTAAAAAGCCGAAATATTCTATTTCATCATTTTTATGTAAGTGTGATAATATAGTAGTGCTTTTTCCAATTACTTTATATAAAATAGAAATTGCCTTGCTGTTAAAATCAAATACTGCAAAAGGCCGCCTGAGAAGTAGTTCGAGACTGTTTCTTATTTTCAAATTAATAAATTGTCCGGGAAGCGGCATATCTTTATTTTTATTTTCAAATTTCATAAGGTAATAATTGCAGGTAATTCGCCTGTTCTCAATTATTTTGCTTATAGCTAAAACCTTCTTCATTTTACCATTCCAGCTTTCTGTTCTTCATAACTATTTTTCCATTTACAACTGTTAAAACAGGCAAACCTTTTAATTTTTTATTTATAAAAGGAGAGTTTTTCCCCTTTGATAAAATATCTTCCTGTTTATAAATAATCTCTAAGTTTGGATCAATAACAGTTATATCCGCAAGTGAGTTTTCCCGTATGCCATCATATTTTAATTTTAATATTTTAGCTGGATTTAATGTTATTTTTCTTATGGCATCTATCAGGGAAAGATACTTTGGTTCTATTAATTTCATAAAAACAAGCGGAACTAATGTCTCAAGACCAATCATTCCAAAAGGAGCCAGGTTAAATTCTTTTTCTTTATCAAATTGAGTATGCGGAGCATGGTCTGAAGCAATTACATCAAGAGTTCCTTTCTTGAGTCCCTGGATTAAAGCTTTTCTATCTTCTTCTGTTCTTAAAGGAGGATTTACTTTAAAATTTGTGTCATAATTTACTATTTCTTTTTCAGTTAAAGTAAAATGATGTGGTGTGACTTCAGCTGTTACTTTTGTTCCTTCAGCTTTTGCATACTCTATCATTTTAAGTGATTTTTTTGTTGAGACATGTTGAATATGCAGCCTGGCACCGGTAAATTTTGCTAATAAAACATCACGGTCAACCATAACTGTTTCTGAAATATCAGGAATGCCTTTTAGCCCTTTAATCGTGGAATAGAATCCTTCATTAACCTGTCCATCAACATTAAGTGATAAATCTTCACAATGGTCAAGAATAGGAAGATCAAACATGGTTGAATATTCCATTGCTCTTCGCATTAATTCTGTATTCATAATTGGATTTCCATCATCTGATAAACCAACTATGCCTATATCATAAAGGTCCCCAATTTCTGTTAATTCTTTTCCTTCTAAGTTTTTTGTAATTGCAGCAACAGGATAAACATTTATAATTCCTTCTTTTTCAGTAATATAATTGATTAATTTCACAGTAGAAGGAGTATCAATGGGAGGACTTGTATTTGCCATGCAGACAATACTTGTAAATCCACCAAGAGCTGCTGATGCTGTTCCTGTTAAAATTTTTTCTTTTTGTTCCTGACCTGGTTCTCTTAAATGTGTATGCATATCTATTAACCCGGGAGTAACAATTTTATTTTTAGCATCAAATATTTCTTTGGCATTGGATTTAATATTTTTACTGATTTTTTTAATATAGGCGCCATCTATAAGAATATCAAGGATTTCATTAATATTATTAACAGGATCCACAACATGGCCATTTTTAATTAAAAGACTCATTAATTTATATCTCCTTTTCCAATAAGCAGATAAAGAATCGCCATCCTGACAGCAACGCCATTAGTTACCTGTTCTAATATAACTGACTGGGATGAATCAGCAATATAATCAGATATTTCAACACCCCGGTTCATAGGGCCAGGATGCATAACAAGGACATTTTTGTCAGTTAAGGTTGTTTCATCAATAGCAAATAACCGATTATATTCACGTATTGTAGGAAAAAGCATTTGTTTTTGTCTTTCTTTCTGAATTCGCAGGATATTAACAACATCAACTCCTTTAAGACCATTGTTTAAATTATAGAAAACATCAACTCCCATTTTTTCAATACCCTTTGGGATTAAGGTTGCCGGGCCAATGACTCTGACATTTGCACCCATTTTTTTTAATCCTCGTATATTAGAACGTGCTACCCTGCTGAAAGAGATATCTCCAACAAGAGCTACTGTGATATCCTTGAATGTGCCTAAGTTTTCTTTTATAGTAAACATATCCAGTAAGGCCTGGGTGGGATGAGCATGAAATCCATCTCCTCCATTTATTACAGAAACATTTATTCGTTTAGCTAAAAAATGAGGAGCCCCTGCGCAGCCATGCCGTATAACAATAGCATCAATTTTCATTGACAGAAAATTTTTAACAGTGTCCAGAAGACCCTCTCCTTTTACAACACTGCTTGTAGATACAGCTATATTAATAACATTTGCTCCCAGTCTTTTTTCTGCAATTTCAAATGAGGTACGTGTCCTTGTTGATGGTTCGTAAAAAAGATTGACAATGGTTTTCCCTTTTAAATAGTCTGTATTTTTTACGGTTTTAGTAAATAATTCTTTAAATGGTTTTGCTGTTTCAAGGATAAGATTTATTTCTTCTTTTGTTAAAGATTCAATATCCAGCAGGTCTTTTCTTTTTAATTTTTTTGTTTTTAATGGCATATTAAATTCTTTTTAAGTTATAATATATATTTAATTTGTCAATAGAAAACTAGCACCTTTAGATTTTTCTTGACATTTTTTTTCTTGACTTTTTAAAAGAAATTATTATATTATAATTTATAGTAAAGATG
>CBDVEP010000133.1:0-8258 GCA_965373035.1 uncultured bacterium | reverse complement strand
ATAATATGCATTCCAATGAGCGTTTTAAAATGCTATTCTGGGAGTGCTGCATTTAGTTTATTTAAAAGATGTTCCCTTAGAATGGGCTATAGGTACAGAATATAATTATAAAAATTTTTTGTTAAGAATAGGGGGACAGCCTTATTCTTATAATACAGGTATTGGCTTTCGTTATCAGGTGTATGAAGTGAATTATTCATTAAATATTGATGACTTAGGCTTTAATCATTTTGTTTCTTTAAATTATAAATTTGGCGGTAAAGTGGCAGAAGAGATGAGATCAAAGATTATGGGAGAGATAATTATTTCCAAAGCAGAAGATTATTATAGTGCAGGGATGTTTGATTATGAAAATAATAGATACAGAAAAGCCTTGCAGAATTTTAAATTAGCACTTTTATGGAATCCTGAAATGGAGAAAGCAGAAGAACAGTTAAGCAAAGCAAGGAAAAAAGTAAAAACCATGAAAATTGCTGGAGCAAAAGAATCTTTAAAAGAACCTGCATTTAAAGGGGTGTGTCCACCAGCAAAAGAACTTTTAAAGCATTACTATGCAGGTATTAGTGCGTACATGGAAAATGATATAGATAAAGCCTTACAAGAGTGGAGATTTGTTGCTGAGTGTGATCCGGATAATGAGAAAGTTAAAATGAATATTAAAAAAGCTGAAATTAAATTAAAAGAAATGCAAAAATAAAAGGATTCAAGTGGTCAATAACAGAACCTTCGGCTTAGAATCCTTTGCCTTGCGCAGCAAGGCTTATTTTGTAAAATATTATAATTGATGAGGTAATTAATTATGTGTAAAAAAATTTATTTGATTATATTTA
The DNA here is from genome assembly GCA_965373035.1 of uncultured bacterium. Classification (GTDB taxonomy): domain Bacteria; phylum Spirochaetota; class JAHITG01; order JAHITG01; family JAHITG01; genus CBDVEP01. The sequence goes on along the minus strand of CBDVEP010000133.1, from coordinate 7,428 downwards.
TAACTTTTTTTTCTATTAATTATCTGTTTAGCACTATGCCTGCATTTAGAACAGAGGGATATGAAGTGCTTAAAACCAAGCTATTAACTGTTGAGGGAGGGTCATCTATTCCTGTTGTGTTTGATTGGGATGGTGATAATAAGAAAGATTTAATAATTTCATCTGCATACAGAAAAATATATATTTATTTTAATCAGGGATCAGACTCTTCGCCATCTTTTAATAAAGCTACTCCTTTATTAAAAAATGGCAGTGAGGCACATTTTTTAGGACAACTTGTTACTTGTTTTATAAGTTCAAATTCTGATATGAATGGTGATAATAAACCAGATTTTTTACTCTGCATTGATGGCAAGGTTTCTGTTTATACAAATATAACAAGAGATAGGAATAATCCTTCAATTAATAAATCACCAATAGAATTAACTTTTGGACCTGCATTTAGTGATCATATTGGTGATGATGATGTGTTAGTTAATTTTGTAGGTCATCCTTATTATACTGCTGAAAAAAATATTGGGTGGCCTGTTGTTCTTGATTATAATAATGATACAAAACCAGACATCCTTTCTACTTATTTTATTCAACTCAATCAAGGATTAACTAATATTCCATTAGTTAGAATAGCAATTTATACAAATGGCGGAAGTCTTACTTCTCCTTCTTATAATTATCCAATGATTTCAGTAATTGTAGGGGCATCACCTTATGCTGAACCTAACACACCTGGTTCTGGATATCCGTATGCTTTTCCTGTTGATTGGAATAAAGATGGTACTAATGATATTATTCTTGCTTATACTGCACCAGGTATTGAAGTTGTTCAGCTTGGTTCTGAAGCAGAGTATTCAGTGATTAATTTTTTAAGAGGGACTTCTGTGCCAGGAATTTTCGATAAATCCTTTTCTCCTTTATTCAATGCAGTCACTTCTAAGCCTTTTAACCTTGGGTGGCGTATTGTTCCTTTTGTATGTGATTGGGATAATGATAATAATTGGGATATTGTAGCTGGTGATTACCTAGGAAATGTGCATATAATAAAAAAAGGACTTACAGATCAATTAGTGCAAGTTAATACTTCTATTGGCTGCCAGGGGGCATTACTTCAAAACGAGGATTGTGATTTATTTTTAGGCAGAGCTGCAAGTATGTCAATACTTGACTGGAATGGTAATGGTAAATATGATATATTTGCTTCAAGTGGTGGTTATAGAATCGGTAATGGAATGAATTATATTTTTATAAATTATGGTGATAATAATACTCCTTTATATAAGGGGTATATAATTCAGGATGAGCTTGGTAGAAATATAATAAGAGCAGGAGGAGCAAGCGGACAAGCAGATACACGTTCTTTTTCAACAATATATGATTTAAATAAGGATGGTAAGAAAGATTTAATCCTTGGCGGTGAATATTTTATTGCTATTCCTAAACTTGTTTTTTATAAAAATATAGGAACACATAATAGTCCAATATTTTCTACAAATGGAAGTGCTATCAAATCAGAAGAAGGAAATATTGAAATTTATAATGTTGCTGCAAAATTTTCAGATATGAATTTTGATGGGTATGATGATTTAATTTTAACAGGTGCTGATGCCAAAGTAAGGTATTGCTTAAATTTAAAAAAAACAAATGCAGATGGCTTACCAAGTTATGGTTCAATAGAATATTTAACTGTTGGCTTAGAAAAAGATGCTATTGTAACAGGTGATATTCCTTCTATAATAAATATACTTGATTGGGATAAAGAAAATGGCATAAGAGATATAGTTGCAGCAGCAGGTTCTAAAATAGTTTATTTTCTTGATACAAGTAAAACATCTGTGCCTTATTATGAAAAAATGGAAGAGATAAAATTTGAACGGGAAATACTTAATGCAGGTGACTATTCCAGTGTTGAAATATTTGATTGGGATAATGATGGATATTATGATATATTTTTAAGTAATTCAACTGATAAGATATATAAATATAAAGGAATGCAGCTGCGATATGTTGGTGAAAATGATGATTTATTGCCAAAAGAAAGTGTATATACTTTTCCTAATCCATTAAGAAAAAGTGATAATTTAAATTTTAAATTTCTTACCAGAGATGATGCATTAATTACAATTGAAATATATACAATTAAAGGTAAATTAATAGATAGAATTAATACCAATGCATACTTTGATGAAATAAATATACACGCAATAATATGTAAAAAATTTGCTAATGGAATTTACATTTTTAGAATAACAGCAAAAAGTTATATTACTGGTGAAGAAGAAAGTGTGACCAAGAGATTTGCAATTTTAAGATAATCCTTAGGAAGTGTTGTTTTTAAAGTTCTGTGTTTTAGTATTCTTTGTTGAAAAATTAAAGAATGTAGAATTTTTTAGGAGAGGAATTATTATGAGAAAAGTATATTTAGTATTAATTATTTTATTAAGTTTTATAATTATTAGGCTTTACGCAGATGAACCTGCATTTATACCAGAGCGGAATTTTCTTTTTAAAACAACTGCCTTAACAGTTCAAGATGGATTTTCAGCACCATGTGTCTATGATTGGAATAAAGATGGGAGAAAGGATTTGATTGTAGGCTCAGGCTCCGGTAAAATTTTTGTATATATTAATGTAGGAAATAATAATAACCCGGAATTTGATACATGTTTTCCTATATTATATAAGGGTGCACCGCTTATTATACCTTGTACATATACTACTTTATTTGGGTATATAAGTGATACTTCTGATTTAAATGGTGATGACTTAAATGATTTAATTGTTGGGGTAAATAATATATTATATTTTTATGAGAACACAGGAACAGCATCATCACCTCAGTTTAATACAGAAAGAACCCAGATAAAATTGTTTAATTCTTCTGGATTTTTACCTTCAGATGTAAAAGATGATGTTGGCGCTTTTGAATATTTAACAGGAGCTCAAGGTGTTCTTGGTGCTTATCCAATTGTTGGAGATTTTAATAGTAATGGGGTAAAAGATATCCTTTCTGCATATACTTATTTAGATAGTTCTGGTAGAGTTCATCATTGTGCTGTAGTATATACAAATATGGGAACAACAACGCAATGGGATTTTAAGGGCTCTCTGCCGTTCGGTCCTTTTAATCATATAAAAATTTCAGCAATTGATATTACTAATGGTAATGCTGCAACAAGTGAATTTTTAAATACATTAATATGGTATTTATATCCATTTGATTGGGATAATGATGGAACTATGGATCTAGTAGGCTGTTATAATACAGATGCAGGGGATAATAGATTAGGTATTGGGAAAGATATAGGAGCTGAAAAAGTTAAACTTGTATGGTATAAAGGAGGAAGCCCTTTAATGGTTTTTTTGAATATTACAAATAAAGGAGAAATCAAAACAGACAAAAATAAATCAATAAATTTACCAAGTGTAACCACATTATGTGTTGCTGATTGGGATGGGGATAGTAATCCAGATGTTTTATGCGGAAGTCATCTTGGGTTTATAACTCTTTTTGAAAGAACATCTTCGGATCCAAATAAAGTAACAGTTGCAGATAACTATACAAGAAATATACAGGTAAAATCTGAAAATAATTTGTTTGGCTGGATAGGTGTATCTACTAGAGCTTTAGATTGGAATAATGATGGGAAATATGATATTATATTTGGCAATCTTACTGCAAGGAGTTTTTATGCTTTAAATGAGGGAGATAATCAAACCCCGGTTTTTAGAGATATAAGACCAATCACTATTGGCACAGGTGTTAATGAGAGAATACCTGTTAGAAATACATATGCATATCCGGATTTTTATGATTGGAATAATGATGGAAAAGGAGATTTAATAATAAGTGGTGGTCAATCCATAGATTTTATTGTTTTTACAAATATTGACAGTGATAATAATGGTATCCCTATTTTTTCTACTAATGCTAATCAAATAAAAGCAGCTGGAGAACCACTTATATCTCCTAATGGTTATGTATTAGCAACACCTACTGACTGGGATTGTGATGGTTATACTGATTTAATTGTTGTTGGTGAAGATGGAGTATTTTTAAAATATCATTCTAATGGATCTAATAACCTTCAGGATTTAGATAAAGGAGAAGCCCTGCGATATGAAAATGGAGATATATTAAGTTTAGGTTATATGTCATCTAAACCTTATATTCTTGATTGGGATGGTGATGGTGATGATGATATGATTTCTGCTTCTCAAAGTAAGGTGTTTATATTTATTAATGAAGGGAATAATGAAAATAAGAAGTTTTATTGTAAAAAAGAACTGAAATATGGTAATGAGACATTTGCTCCAGGAAGCAGCCTCATTGTTATTGATTATAATAAAGATGGATATTATGATATTATTTTAGATCAAAATTTTGGTTTGTATATATATTATGGTGGTCCTGCAAGATTTGTTGGTGAGAAAGAAACATTAATGCCTGAAGACAGAGTTATCCTTTTTCCTAATCCTGTAAAAAAGCTTTTTATTAACAGGGATTTTTCTGAAAGGTATTATATTAATGAAGCTCCGGATATTAACGATACTGCTAATATCGGGTTTGCTGTCAGGGATGATGCTGTTATTGAAATATATATTTATACACTTTCAGGAAAATTAATAGAAAAAATATATGGTGATGCAAAATATAGTTATAAAAACATTGCTTTATTTAATTTTAAGGGGCTTGCCAATGGTGTCTATATTGTAAGGATAAAAGCAATCAGCAAACTTAACCAGGAAGAGGATGTTGTTACTAAAAAAATATCCATTTTAAAATAGCCTTAGATAAAATTAATATAATAGGTCAAGATAATCTAGAAAGTAAAGGTAATCGGTAAGTTACCATCTCTTTTATTTGGAATTAAGATTTTAATCTTTTATTATTATTGATATAGAACAAACTATAAAAGGCTAAAGCCTTAACTCCTATGTTAAGGGACAGTAACTTACCGATTACAAGTAAAGCTATTTAAAAATACACACTATGATAAAAAAAAAAGTTATTAAGTTTTCGATTAGATTTAAATATATTTTATTTGTTACTTTTTTAGTTTTAATTTTATCAGGCATACATTCCTTTCTTACAATACAGAACCAGACTAAAGCATTAAAAAATGAGATAATTGAAAGAGCTAAAGTTATTGTTAGAAAATTAGCAAATGACTCCAGGGATGCTATTCTTACAAAAGATGATCTGACTTTATTTGCAGGCATAAAAAATACAATGGCGGAAAAAGATATTTTATATGCTATGATACTTGATGGGAATAAAATTCCTATTTGCCATAATGATACAAAATACCTTGCTGAAAACAAGTCTCCATTAACAGACCGGATTACAGTAGAAGCATTTAAGTCTGATACTATTTTAGTTCAGGATATTTTTTATAAAAGTCAATCTTCTTTTGATGTTTCTTCTCCCATTATATGGAATATGAAAAAAATAGGTCTTATCAGGATTGGATTTTCTAAAAAGCCTATTAAAGAAGCAATTAAAAGTACAACTTATAAAACAATAATAGTTGCTTTTATTTCTATAATTATAGGAGTTTTATTCACAATTCTTTTAACTACATATATTATTGAACCTATAAAAGTATTGATGAAAGGTGTAGAAAGAATATCATCTGGTAATTTTGATAAAATAATTAAAACAAAGCACCATGATGAGTTTATGGTGCTGGCAAATACTTTTAACGAAATGCAGAAATCTATAAAACAGATGATGACAGAAATTGCAAAGCAGGAAGCTGTTAAAAGAGAATTAGAAATAGCTTCTGAAATACAGAAGATGCTAATTCCAAAAGAATCACCAAAAATTGATGGATTAGACATTACAGGATACAGCCAGCAGGCTACTGAAGTTGGTGGTGATTATTTTGACTTTTCTCATATTGATAAATCCAATCTTGGGACAATTCTTGCTGATGTATCAGGTCATGGCATATCAGCCGCACTTATTATGGTTATGGTCAGGATGATATTTAAAACTATTTCAAAAAATGTAAAAACACCAGCGGAACTCCTTATACTTATTAATAAGCTTTTAAAAGATGACCTTTTAGAAGAAAAGTTTGTTACAATGATTTATTATAATTATAATATTAAAACAGGTAAATTGACATTGAGTAGTGCCGGACATCAGCCTCTTTTATGGTTTAAATTTAATGAGAAAAAAATCCATGAAGTTACTACAACTGGTTTTCCAATAGGTGTGGTGGATAATTTTGAATATAAAAATCGTGATATTACCTTAAGTAAAGGCGATATTATTATTGCATATACTGATGGATTTGTTGAACTAAAAAATGAAAATAGAGATGAATTTGGCTTTGAGCGATTAAAGGATATTGTCTTAAAACATCATGAGTCATCTTCCGAATTAATTACTAATCATATTATTGATGCTTGTAGTAAGTTTACTGATTTACCAATGCAGGATGATAAAACAATTGTTATATTAAAGGTGGTGGAATAAGATTATGGGAATTAAAATTATTAAAGAAAACAACAATTTTGATATTGTAATAACAAGGAATTTAGAAGATATAAGGATTTTAAGAAATACTATAGAATCATGGCTTTCTGATATGAAAGTTGATGATTTTAAAATAATGAGTGTAAATATATGTTTGATGGAAGCTGTTTATAATGGAATGCTTCATAGTTATGAAGGAGTAAGTAATCAGAAAAAAAATTTAGATATTAAAATAAATAAATTTAAGAATTCCATAAAAATGGTTATAAAGGATCATGGTAAAAAAGAATGGTTCGAAAAATATAAAGTTCCTCAATTAAGGAATAATACAGATCCTCCCACGCATGGTATGGGTTTGATTTTAATGGAAAATTTATCAGATAATATGAAAATAACTTCATCAAAATATGGTACAAAAGTTATTATGAAAATAAATGTGGAATAGGAGATTATGATGAGCAATAAAGGATATAATGAATTATATGATTTTATTTTTAAAATAAAAGATAAAAAATTTTATCTGGAATTTAAAAAACCAAAAATGTCAATAGATATAAAAAACATAAAAGAATTTTCTGAGGTAGTAAACAATAGTATAGAGAAAGGAGTGGATGCTGTACAGATAGATTTAAAAAATTTAGATTTTATTGATACTTCCGGTTTGGGAAAATTATTGGCATTTTCCAGGAAAGTTAAGATTATTTTACTTAATGTTGATCCTAAAATTAAAAAAATTATGGATATAACTAATTTATCTGCATTTTTTAATTTTATATAATTAGCTTTTTTATTAAAAAAATTATTCAAAAAGGGTGTCATGTTTTTCAACAGAAACCATGATATGGTTTTTTATAGAATTTATTCGTAATAAGTAATATTTTAAATTTTTTAAAAATAATATAACCGCAGAGACTTAAGAGAACGCTAAGTTAATGCCTAGAAAAATT
>CBDVEP010000132.1:0-8297 GCA_965373035.1 uncultured bacterium | reverse complement strand
GTTAAAGATGACTGGGGAAAATATATATTCATAAAAGATCAAAAACAAGATAAGTTTTACTCAATTTCATATAAACCAAGTATGGCTAAATTTAAAAAATATGAAGTTAAACATAGTTTTGGTTATTCCGAAATATCTACTGAATATAATGATATTAAATCAAATTATTGTATATTTGTTCCTCTGGATTATTCTTTAGAAGTCTGGCATGTGAAGTTAAAAAATTTATCCAGGGAAAAAAGACATTTATCATTATTTACTTATTTAGAATGGTCATTAGGTGATGCCCCGGATAATCATAGAGAATTTTATAAAACATTTATTGAAACATCTAAGGAGAAGAATATTCTTCTGGCTAATAAAAGAATGTGGAATTTAGAAAATCATAAGGGAGAACATTTAAACAGGTCATGGGATTGGACAGCTTATCACTTTGCAAATACAAAAATCACAAGTTTTGATACTGATAAGGAAAATTTTATTGGTAAATATCAGGAACTCTCTTCGCCTGTGATTTCTAAAGAAGGTAAATTAAAAAAGAGTTTAGGAAAATATAATGATTCTATTGCTTCTTTACAAACAGATGTCACATTGAAAGCTGGTGAGGAAAAAGAAGTAATTTTTGTTTTAGGTCTGGATAAGAAAAAAAGTAATATATTTAAAATAAAGAAATATTTTTCAAGTATAAATAATGTTAAAAAGGAACTGGATAAAGTAAAAGATTATTGGAAAGAATTGTTTAAAAAAGTAGAAGTAAATACACCGGATAAAAGCTTGAATTTACTTTTAAATAAATGGCTCAAATATCAGACAATAAGTTGCCGGATATGGGGCAGGGCTGCATATTATCAGCAGAGTGGAGCATATGGATTTCGTGACCAATTACAGGACAGCCAGATTTTTTTACCACTTGACCCGCATTTAACAAGGAATCAGATAAAATTGCATGCCGAACATCAATTTAATGAGGGAACTGTTTTTCACTGGTGGCATCCTATTACTAATGATGGTCTTAAAAACAATATAAGTGATAATTTATTATGGCTGCCTTTTATATTTTCAAGGTATTTAAAAGAAACAGCTGATTTTAAGTTTCTTGATGAAAAAATAAAATATTTTGACAAAGGTTCTGATATTTTATATATTCATTGTTTAAAGACTTTTGAAGTAGTTCTTTCAAGAATGAGTAAAAGATTTTTACCATTAATAGGAAGTGGTGATTGGAATGATGGATTAAATGCAGTTGGAACATTCTGGAGGGGTGAAAGTATCTGGCTGGGATTCTTTTTCTGCCATATATTAAAAGAATGGCTTAAAATTTTTGATTATAAAAAAGATAAAAAAAATAAAGCAAAATACAAACAAATCATAACTAAATTATCCCACTCCCTTGTAAAATATGGATGGGATGGCAGCTGGTTTATCAGGGCAACAAAAGATAATGGTGAAAAAATTGGAAGTAAAAAATGTAAAGAAGGAAAAATATTTTTAAATCCTCAGAACTGGTCTATTATCAGTGATGTTATTCCTGATGATTTACAAAAAAAAGCCATGAAATCAGTGAAAAATCATCTGGATAAAAAAAACGGCTCTCTTCTTTTTTATCCAGCATTTAAAACTCCGGATGAGAACATTGGATATTTAACAAGATATGCTCCTGGTGTACGTGAAAATGGAGGTGTTTATTTTCATGCTGCAACATGGTCGATATGGTCAAGAGCACTTTTAAATGAGAATGAATATATTTATAAATTATATAAAAAAATGTCCCCTATCCTTTCAGGAATGAAGCCGGATGAATATTTAGCTGAACCATATGTAACGCCTGGGAATATTGATGGAGTGAATTCTCCACTTTACGGCAGGGGAGGGTGGTCATGGTATACAGGTTCTGCATCATGGTTTTTTACTGTTTTATTAAATGAGTTTATTGGGATTAAACCGGATTGGGATGGCTTAAAAATTGAGCCTCATATTCCATCTGCATGGAAAAAGGTTAGCGTTAAAAGAATTTTTCGAGGTTCTGAATACAATATCCAGTTAATCAATCATGGTAAGGCAAAAAAAATTGAAAAAATCATTGTCAATGGAGACTCTATTAAAGGAAATCTTCTGCCTTATAAAAAAGGGCTCCATTATGATGTTTTAGTATATTTACAATAATTTAATTGGAGGTATGTGATGGTAAAAAAAATGTTCATTATTATTTTACTTGCAGGAGTTCTTACTGGTTGTATTGTAAAGAAGGATAAGGGTGTTCCTATTAAAGTTGCTTACTGGGGCTCTCCTGAGGAAATCCAGATTATAACTGAAACAATGAGGAAATGGGAAAAAAAGAATCCTGGATTTCAGGTAAAATTACAGCATTCAAAAGGAGGTAATGATTATATCTCTAAAATATTAACTCAAATGGCATCCGGAGATGCGCCTGATATTATTTTTGCAGAGGTTAATGTTTTTGTACCTATGTATGAAAAAGATGTTTTTCTGGATTTAACTCCTTTTATTAATGAAGATAAAAATTTTAATATTAATGATTTTTTTCAGCCTGTAGTTCAAAGATTTACCAGAGATGGTAAAATTTACTGTGTTCCAAGAGATACTGCACCTTTTGCCTGTGTATATTATAATAAGAAACTGTTTGATGAAGCTGGTGTTCCTTATCTTACAGATAATTGGAATTTTAATGACTTAATCCGTATTAGTAAAAAATTAACTAAAAGAAATGCTGAAGGACGAATTCTTCAATATGGTTTTTATTCATGGGCATACATGAATTTTATTTATAGTTATGGTGGAAGACTTGTAGATAATATAGAAAACCCATCAAAATTTGTAATAAATGAAAAACAAGCCTTAAAAGGATTACAGTTTTATGTAGATTTATGTAATAAATATAAAGTATCGCCAACTCCAATAGCTATTATGAATTTAGACCAGGGCCCTTTGGATATGTTTATGGCCGGGAAATTGGCAATGTTTAACAGCGGCATCTGGGAAACACCTCGTATGAGAACCATAAAAGATTTTGATTGGGATATTGTTATGTTTCCAAAAGGTCCGGTTAAACGAGCCTTTGGAACAGGTGGTTCAGGATACTGTATTGCAAAAACAACCAGGCATCCTAAAGAAGCATGGGAAGTTTTAAAAGCTTTAGCTGGTGATTGGGGACAGGAGATGCTGGCAAAAAAGGGTCTGGCACAACCAGCTAATAAGAGAATTGCAAATGGGAAATACTGGGCTAAAAGTAAAGAAAAACCTTTAAATAAAAAGATGCTTAATAAAGCAGTGGATTATGCTGTATATGAACCATTTCATCCTCAGTGGCAGGAAGCACAGGATAAATATTTAAGAGAAGCTTTAGATAAAGTATTTAATAATAAAATAACTATAGAAGAATTTGCTAAAACAGTTGTTCCAAATGTTAATAAATTGATGTTTAATAAATAAAGATAATAATCTTTACTGCTTAAATAGTTATATAATATGCAGGAGATGTATATACTCCTGCATATTATTTTTATTTTTTGTAACTATTCAGGTATGATATTTCCCATAGGCACTTCTTACAGTCGCTTTTCGAAATAGACTTTGGATTTTATCCTTTAGTGTTTTATAATATTTTAGATTTTCTAAAATTGTAGTGTAGGAGTTAAGACTTTAGTCTTTTATAAAATTCTAAAGAATTAATTCCTTCATCATGAACAATAAATTGCACCATAATTTATATTATATTATTTTTTTTTAGAAAATCTGAATTATTACTAAAAAATATTTAAGTTGATACTATAGAGTTAGGAAGAATAAAAAAATTTTAGTTGATTTTTTATTTATTTATTGTTTTCATTATCTTTTAGGGGTAAATTATTATAAAAAAAGTAACACAACTGATTTTTATTTTTTTATTAGGTTTTCTTTTTATACAAATGATTTATTCAAAAAATGAAATTAATAAAAAAATAATTGTTAAAGCACAGGGATATGATAAGCATATTTATTTAGATTGGAAGATTAATCAGCAATTAGATGAGATTAAAGAGTTTAATATTTATCGTTCACAATATAGAAATAGAAAATTCAGAAAACTGAATGAGGAGACATTAACTTTAAATTTTTATTCAGATTGGATAGGCAAGCAAAATAAAAAATATTTTTATAAAATTGAAGTAATTGATGAAGATAATCAAAATTATTTATCTAATATTACTTTTGCAAGTACACATGCTTTATCAACTGATGAGTTTTTAAATTCAGTTCAGGAAGCTGTATTTCATTATTTTTATAATGGAGCACATCCTGAAAGTGGTTTAGTTAGAGAACGATATCCCTGGGATTATGCATGTACTTCTGGTGGAACAGGAATGGGTTTAATAGCAATTATTATTGGTATTGAACGCGGCTTTATCACTCGAATGGATGGGGTAAAACATGTTCTTAAGATATTTCGATTTTTATCTATCACAGCAAAAAGATATCAAGGAGCCTGGGCACATTGGATAGATGGTAAAACAGGTAATACACATGCTTTTGCAGGGAATAAATTAGATAATGGCGGTGATATTGTTGAAACTGCATATGTTATAATGGGTATATTAACTGCTCAACAATATTTTAAAAATAATAGCCCTGAAGAAACTGAAATTCAGGAAATAGCGGATAAATTATGGAAGAAAAATGGAACCAGTGTGAATTGGAAATGGTATTTAAATAAGGGAAATACTTTAATCTGGCATTGGTCTGAAGAATATGGATGGAAAATAAATTTGCAGGTTCAAGGATTCAATGAGTCCATGATAACTTATTTATTAGCTATTGCCTGTCCAAATAAAAATTATAATATTTCAGTGGATTGTTATAAAAATGGTTGGGCCCATGGCGTTAGTAAATACTTAAATAATAAAATATATTATGGTTATAAACAATATGTTGCTTGTTTTAATCATTCTGATAATATTAGTATGCCTTTATTTTGGCTCCATTATACATTTATGGTTTTTAACCCAAGGAAGGTAAATGATGGTATTATTCCTAAAGGTGTAACATATTATGATGTTTGTAAAAATATTTGTCTTATTGATAATGCATATTGTAGTACAAAACCACATAAAGGTTATAGTAGTTTGCTTTGGGGTTTAACAGCCGGATATGAACCTGATAGAAGTTATGGGGATCAGTTTGCAGAGTGGGGATATGGTTTTCATTGGCCAAATAGTGATAATGGTACAATTAACCCAACTGCTGCTATTAGCTCTATTGTTTATACTCCGGAAAAATCAATTAAAACAATGAAATATATGTATGACAAATATGGTGATAAATTATGGGGCGTATTTGGTTTTAAAGATGCATTTAATCTTGAGGTTGATTGGTTTTCAAATGGATATTTAGCAATTGATCAGGCACCTATTATTGTTATGATTGAAAATTATCGTACTCAGCTTATATGGGATTTATTTATGTCACATCCTGATATTAAGAAGTTATTAGAAAAATTAAAAAGAGCAGGTTGGCAGATAAATAATTAATAATCACAGAATAAAAAAATTTTAGTTGATTTTTTATTTATTTTGGTTATATTATATATAAGTAGGTTAATTAATTAAAGTATTATAAACACTACAGGGGTAAGGAGGCAAATTAAGGAGGGTTTTAAAAAATTTATGATTTATAATTTAAAGAAAAGATTTTCGGAAAAGGAAAAATTATTATTAAATTTATTTAAATAATATAAAAAGTGTTTTTAAATATGATGAAAGTATTTATTTTAAAAAAATCAATACTTGTTTTATTTTTTACTGCTTTATTACTTGCAGAATCATTATATGCCCAGCTTGATACAAACGCTCCCTGGCCAATGTTTCGCCAGAATGTAAGGCATACAGGTCAGACCAATAAAAATGTTCTTGGAACACAGAAGAATCCAGAAGCAAAATGGAAATGTGAGTTAGGTGATTCTTCTTATATTTATTATTCTTCACCTGCTATAGGTGCTGATGGGACTATTTATATTGGAAGTCTTGATGATAAATTGTATGCTGTAACAAATGGAGAAGTTAAATGGTCTTATCCAACTACTGGAGATATTTATTCTTCACCTGCTATTGGTGCTGATGGAACCATTTATGTTGGAAGTTATGATAATAAATTACATGCTATTAATGCTGATGGGACGCCTAAATGGGAATGGATTACTTCTGGGTTTATTTATTCCTCACCTGCTGTAGGTACAGATGGAACTGTTTATGTTGGCAGTTATGATGATAAATTATATGCTATTACTAATGGTAAAATAAAATGGACAAATAGATTAGGTGGTGATATTTATTCTTCTCCAGCAATAGGTATTGATAATACTATTTATATTGGTTGTTATAATGATGATAAACTATATGCTATTACTAATGGCAAAATAAAATGGACAAATAAATTAGGTGGTAATATTTATTCTTCTCCAGCAATAGGTATTGATAATACTATTTATATTGGATGTTATGATAGTAAATTATATGCCATTACTAATGGCAAGATAAAATGGACTAATAAGTTAGGTAGTTACATTTATCATTCTTCACCTGCTATAGGTGCTGATGGGACAATTTATATTGGCTGTACTGATGATAAATTATATGCTATTAATGCTGACGGCTCATTAAAATGGACCAATCGACTGGGTAGTGATATTTATTCTTCTCCTGCTGTTGGATCTGATAATACTGTTTATATTGGTTGTTCTGATAATAAGTTATATGCTATTACTAATGGTTCTATAAAGTGGACTTATACCACAGGAGATAAAATTTATTCCTCTCCTGCTATAGGGTCTGATGGAAGAATTTATATAGGAAATTATGAAGGAGATATATACGCTATAGGAGAAAATCATGCTCCTGAATTACTATGGAGCGGCAATGTTGGTTATATAAATGATGGTGTCAAACCTAACACTAATATTGGCGGAACTTATTTCAGGTTTGAAGTTAAATATAAAGATGCTGATAATGATTATCCAATTACCAATCAGGTATGGATTGATATAGATGATAATGATACTTATGATGAAAGTGAAAAATTTACAGTGTATTCTAATTCAGGTTCATCATATTCAAATGGAATATTATATACCAATACCAAAGCAATATATTATGTAGGTGATGGAGTTATTAATTACAAATTTTATTTCAAAGATAAGTATGATTATATTCCTTTACCCTCTGCTCCAGTATCAAATCATACTTTTACCGTGACTAATATCAGTTATACATCAATTTTAGGCTGGACAGGAGAGTTAGGATTTATTTTCGATGGGATTAATCCAAATACAAATACAGGGGGTACGAATTTTATATTTAGGGTCAGTTATACTAATTTAAATGATATAGCTCCTACTATAAATCAGGTATGGATTGATAAAAATGATAATGGAGAATATAATATATCAGAGAGATTTGATATGATAGAAGATGATATAAGTGATTCAGATTATACTGATGGCAAGATTTATACTTTTACTAATTTAATTGCATATAATGGTGATGGAATATTAAATTATAAATTTAACTTTGCTGATAATATATCATATTCTGCCGGCAAACCAACATCAAATCATATATTTAGAATAATACGAACAAACATATATTATGTAAAAACAAATGGAAATGATGGACTTTTAGGAACAAGCTGGGCACAGGCTTGGAGAACCATTCAAAAAGCAGCCAGCAGCACTATTGCCGGGGACACAACCTATATTTCTAATGGAACATATACAGAATCAGTTACACTTCCCAATAGCGGAGCAGTAGGCAGTCCAATTACATTTCAAAATTATCAAAGTAATAAAGTTATTGTTGATGCAGATTTTAATTCAAGTAGTGTTTTTAATCTAACTGATGATAAAAATTATATTAGAATTATAGGACTTGAAATAATTCAGGGAATAAATTATGGTATTTATATTTATAGATCTTCTTATACTTATATATCCGGTTGCAGATTTGTGCAAGATTCAAGTGGTATATATATTAATGGAAATGCTTCACATTTTTCTTCTTATGGAATAATAACCAATTGTTATTTTACTAATAATACTCAGGGAATTTATTTTTATAATTATAATAGGTATAATAAGGTGAAAGATAATAAATTTATTCGCAATCAACATGGTATAAGATTTCTTTGTACTGCTACTGGCTGGGATACATGCTTTCGAAATACAATAAAAAGTAATTATATTTGCCGGAACACTCAAAGAGGAGTGACTACTGAAACAACAGGACGGTATCATAAGTTTCTTAATAATA
>CBDVEP010000131.1:0-8359 GCA_965373035.1 uncultured bacterium | reverse complement strand
ACCACTGAAAACACTGAAAACACTGAATTCAGTGTTTTCAGTGTTTTCAGTGGTTAAATTTATATAAGGAGAAAAATAAAATGCAAAGTAAAAAATTTTTAATTTATTTTATTATGATCTGTTTTTTTTCAATTGCAGCACAATATTCTGTTTATGCAGAAGAAAAATTAACCGGCAGGCAGATTATGTTAAAGGCTGAAAAGGAGAACAAAACCAAAGACCAGATAGCTTTAATGACCATGGAAATCAGGAGAGGTAAATACAAACGTGTGAGAAAATTAAAAATGTGGATGAAAAATGATAAGAATGACAATGATAAGACATTAATCAGATTCCTCTGGCCTGCTGATGTAAAAAGGTCAGGATTTTTAAAAATTGAACATTCAAACAGGGATGATGATATGTGGCTGTATTTGCCTGTATTAAAAAAGACCAGAAGAATAGCATCAAGTGGTAAAAGCGGCAGCTTTATGGGCTCGGATTTTGCTTATGCAGATATGGGAACCAGCAAAATAGACAATTATAAGTATAAACTGACTGGCACTGAAAAAATAGATGAGAAAGAATGCTATGTAATAGAAGCAGTTCCATCAAGTGAAAAGATAAAAAAAGATGATGGTTACAGTAAAAAAATTGTCTGGGTAAGAAAAGACATTTTTCTTCAGATTCAGCAGGAGTTTTATGATAAGGATGGTGATTATTTAAAGATAATGAAATCAAGCAGGATTAAAAAAATACAAGGCACAAAGGTCTGGATGGCAACACATATAATAATGTCTGATATGCAGAAGGAAGGTAATAAAACAGTGATAGAATATGGCGAAATTAAGCTTAATACAGGAGTTTTAAATAAATATTTTACACAGCGTTATTTATTAAGAGGAAGATAACAATAGTTATTAGTTTATAGTTTAGAGTTTAGGAACAACAAAACCTCAAGCTGAAAATTTTAAACCAGGAAGTAAAAACTAAATTTGGAGAATAAAAATGGATATTAAAAAGTTGATTATGTTTAGCCTTATAATACTGATGGTTGTTAACAATGCAGCAGGGGAAGGCGAAACAGAAATAAATGGGTATATTGAAAATAGGGGAGATGTAAGATTAAGCAAACCCAATGACATTATGAAATTGAATAATATCCTGAATTTAAAATTAAACTCAAGCCTGGATGAAAATGTTTCAGCTTATGCTGAAATGGATTTAAAATATGCAGTTGGAAATAAAGATTTCTCCGGGTTTGCTTTTCAGTACCAGGATACGGATAATTATCTGGGAATTAACTTCAGTGAAGCTTATGTTACGACTTCATTCGGGATATTTGATATTAGAATAGGGAAGCAAAAAGTAAGCTGGGGAAAATCCGATGCATTAGGTCCTGTTGATAATATTAACCCAATGGATTTTAAGGAATTTGATATCCTTAATTTCTATAATATGAAAATAGGTATGAATATGATAAAAGTAAATGCTTATGTAATTGGCGATTATCTTTCCATTGAAGGCATATTAATTTCGTCATTTTTTCCAAATGAGTACCCTGATCAGGATTCAGTTTGGGCTTTTTATCAATCGCCATTGCCATCAATAATGATAATTAACAATCAATCTCTCCGTGTTATTCCTGATTATAAAGACACAGCATATCCAGGGAGAAAAATTAAAAATTCAGAAAAGGGTTTAAGAATATCCAGTTCAGTTGGTGGTTATGATTTTTCAGTAAGTTATTTTTATACATGGGATGATAATCCCACGATACACCAGAAAATTAATCCTGATTTTACCAAGACTAATGTATATATAGAGATCACATCCAAGCACCATAAATTACATATTATTGGAATGGACATGGCTACAGCAATAAGTGATTTTGCTTTAAGAATGGAAACAGCATATTTTATTACAGAAGATGAAAAAGGAAAAGATAAAGAAATAGATGACCCATATATTAAATGGGCAATTGGTTGTGATTATTCTTTTTGGGATGATTATCAGATCAATATACAATTTTCAGAGAAGGTTCAAAATGTAAACTTTAGAACTTGTAAAAATGCTGAAACTCAAAATACTATTATTGGTGGTCTTTCAGGTAAATTTTATGAAGAAAGACTTGATATTAGTGTAAGTTGCTTTTATGAGATAGAAGATAAGGATTATTTAATTACTCCTAAAATAGAATATAGTTCCTCTGATTCATTAGCTATTACATTAGGTATAAACATTTTTGAAGGGAAACAAAAGACCCTGCTGGGTCAATATGATAAAAATGATGCTGTTTTTATAGATACTAAATATAGTTTCTGAATTTTTATTTGAATGTTAACTACTTTTAATAAATTTTTTATTTTTTTGTTCCTTTTTTTTAAGATGAGTACAAATTTTATTTAAATTAAAATTGTATTTTTTCCAAAGTTTATTCGCTCTTATTCGTATTTCTTCAACTAATTTATCTTTTTGCATTTTATTGTTCCTCCTCATTAAAGAGTTCTAATGGTGTTATTATTATTGGAGTAAATAAATGATATTTATTATGAATTTTTTTAATATGTTCAATTTTATTTACATTAGCTAAATGTGAGCAGTTCCATGTCAAAAGGTAATCTATTTCATGAAATGAAGTATATGCTAAATGTAAACCATCACGAATGTCTTTTATAGGAACAAGATAATTTTTGATATATATTTTTACAATTCTTTCAATTTCATCATTATATGATAGAATGGGAATTTCTGTACTTAATTCTATAATTTTTTTTTTATTTGGGTAATTGCCAGCAGATAATTCATCTAAAGTAACTTGAGAAGAATATATTTCATATTTATTTTTTTCATTGTCCCACCATTCAACAGTTTTTAAATGTTTGAATTTTAAATCAATTGAATCTCTTTCTTCATAGTAATAACTTGGAATAGTTGTATCAATATATACTTTTTTCATAAATTATAATTTATTTCTTTAATTTATTTTGTCAAAAAATATTTGGTTTGTCGAATAATTATTACTAAACCACAGACGAAGTGCTATTTAGGGTAGAACACAGAGAAATAAGGAGTTTAAAGTACCTTTTTAAGAATTATCTTCCATAGAATTTATAACCAGGCCGGTGAGGATTTTAGGATAGAAATAAGTAGATTTTTGAGGCATCTTTTCTCCAAGTTGTGCTGTTTTTGTTATTTGATCAATTTTTGTAGAATTTAAAATAATACCAACCTGATATTTTTTATTATTAACATTATCTATTGCTTCGGTATGGTTTTTTGTATAATCTATATATATTTGATTGGATATATCTTTTTTAGAAATATGTAAAATATAATCTATTAACAAAGTATGCATAATAGTTACATCCAGGCTCTTCCATATATTTGATTTATTTACTTTAGCCATTTTTAGATAAGCTTCCTTGTTTTTTAATGTAAGCAGAAAATAACGCTTTAAATTTTTAATATAAATACCAAAAGAGTGAATATCATCTGATGTTGATTTTAAAAGGTATAAAAATCGTTTTCTTTCCTTTTTTTCTTCTTTTTTATCTGTGAAGGTAAAGACTTTTAATTCAAAATAATCTTTAATATGTTGAAGTAATTTTTTTAACCGCATTGCTTGTAAATTGTACAGGTTTCTGTGATAAGGAAGGATTGATAAACCCTGATGAGCAGAATTAACAAGAAACATCATTATGTAATCTACTGGATGATCTTCTCCGGGTGCAATTTTATATTTTTTTCTATAATATTTCTGGTAATTAAGCATGGTTTGATATCTATGATGTCCATCAGCAATATAAATACATTTTTTATTAACTGATTCCTGTATTTTTTTTATTAATAACGGGTCATTTGTCATCCAGAATTTATGCTGAACATGAGTGTTTTCCTTATAATTAATATCAGGTTTATTTTGTTTAATGTATTTTGCCAGTAAATTATCAATAGAATATTTGTTATCTGTATATAGACTATAGATAGGGCTTAATTGTGTATTTGTTTCTTTTGTCAGTAGTAATCTGTCAGCAAGTGGTTTATTTAACACTTCCTCATGGGGCAGGATTTTTTTTTCTTTGTAATCATGTAATTTTACAAGACCTATAAACCCGTTTATTATTTTTTTTTCATTTGTAAAGGGAACTTTGTAAATCTGTTCATAAATATAAAAAGCAGGTTTTTCATCTTTTATTAAAATCTCTTTTTCCTTCCATCTTTTTAAATATTTATTTGCCCTTGTATAATTGTTTTGGCTTTTTGTGTCTTTTTTTTTCTTTTTACCTAATGTTACTTTAATAATATTATATTTCCCTTTTTTATAAAACATGTTTTGCTGTTTTTTATTTATAATATCATAAGGCCAGCACACAAATTTTTGAGGAGATTTAAATAATTTTGAATTATATCTAATACCTTTAAAAGGTATAACTGTATTTTTCATGAATCCAATTCCTTTCTAAAAGTTATCGCCTCTTATGTAATCACAATTGTAGGAAAGTAGGGGAGACTAAAAGTCTCCCCTACTTTATTGCTTAAAAGAGATGATGACTAACTGATTACCTTTCTAATAGAATAAATAATTGCTTATAATAATATGTGAAAATAAAACTTCAAGTAAAAATTTTATTTGACAACTATTTTTATTTTTATATTATGATTTCAGTATATAACAGGAGTTTTTTTATGCTGCGAAATAATATGATTCGTAATAAATTATTTTATTATTATATCATTTTGCGAAATAAATTTTATTATATTTTTATAATATTAAAAAATAAATTGCGTTATAGATACCGACATTACTATAAATTAAATCCCTTAATATCTGTATTCATTTTAATATTTATTGTAATATTTCTTGCGGTAGCATCATTGCAGCCGGATTATAATGGCAAATATATTAAGCAGATATCTATTAATGATAAAATTTGTAAACTTTTACTTAAAGATATTCATAAGTTTAAAGAAAAGCATAATGGTAAAGGCGGCGTAAGCATTGATTCTGCTTTAAAGGTGGTACTTTATAAAGTACAATCAGGAGATAGTTTATGGCAGATTTCTCAAAAAACAGGGTTAAGTATAGATACCTTATTAAGTATGAACCAGAGAAAAAATATACATATTCTTCAACCGGGTCAGGAAATACATATTCCTAATAAGAATGGGATTCTTTATAAGATCAAGAAAGGGGAAACACTGGAGGGAATAGCAGAAAAATTTAGTGTAGATAAAGGTGATATATTAGATGTTAATGAATTATCAGAATCAGCTATTGAATCAGGTAAGGATGTTTTTATACCAAATGGTAGATATAAATTGCAAGAAAGAATAAATCTTCTTGGCAGGTTTTTATTGCCTGTGATTGGGAGGATTTCTTCAGGTTATGGCCCTAGACGGAATCCAATAACAAGGAGAAAAGAATTTCATTATGGTATTGATATTGCTAATGTGACAGGAACACCGGTAAGGGCTGCTGAAAGCGGACGTGTGATTTTTCAAGGAACGCGTGGTGGTTATGGTAAATTAATAATTCTTAAACACAGTAATGGTTATTCAACCCGGTATGGTCATTTATCAAGATATGCTGTAAAACATGGACAGAGGATAAGGCAGGGTCAGATTATTGGATATGTAGGTAGAACAGGTCATGTAACAGGTTCTCATGTGCATTTTGAGATTAGAAAATATGGAAGACCATTAAATCCATATTTCATTATGAGATTTTCACAAAAGTAAAAAATAAAAGTACAATTTCGGAAATATTATGAAAAAATATATATTGATTGTGTTATTTATTATTGTTACATCTTCACTCTTTTCAGAGGAGATTTATAAACTTGATAATGGATTAACAATTATTTTAAAAGAAATGCATAATGTGCCTCTTGCTACTTTTCAAATATGGGTAAAAACAGGCAGTATCCATGAAGTCAATCAGCCTGGAGCAGGAATTTCTCATTTTGTTGAACATCTCCTTTTTACTGATACAAAAAAAAGACAAGGTACGGAAATTGCCGGATTAATGAAGAAATATGGTTGTGATATGAATGGCTATACATCTTTTGAAAGGACTGTTTATCATTTTACTTTGTCTTCTGAGAGCCTTTTTAAAATTATGCCTATTGTAAAGGAGATGATTTTCCAGCCTGCATTTAAAAAAGAGCAAATAGAAAAAGAACGCAATGTTATTTATAAAGAGATTAATATGAATATTGATGACCCAAAGAGGTTTTTCAGTAAATTAATATTTAGTTCGTCATATCAGAAAGCTTTTTATAAATTACCTGTTATTGGTTATGAAGAATTTTTTAAAGATATTTCCCGTAATGATATTATTTCTTATTATAAAAAACGGTATGTGCCTGATAATATAGCTGTTGTTGTTGTTGGGGATTTTAAAACAGATGAACTTAAAATTGAAATTAAGAAACATTTTAATTCAATTAAACGAAAATATTTAAAGCAGGTATATTTACATGAAGAACCAAACCAGACTGGTTACAGAGAAGTAACAAAATACAGGAAAGATATAAAAATTCCAAAAATAGCTCTTGCATGGAAAACAATTAACATAAGAGATAAAGACCTTTTCAGTCTTGATGTTCTTTCTATGATGTTAGAAAGAGGAAAAGGTTCTATTTTAAAATCTATTTTAAAGGAAAAAAATAATGATGTGACTGATGTGTCTTCTTTTTCTTATACTCCAATAAAAAGAGGAATATTTGTAGTAGAAGCTGAATTATCTCCAGAAAAGGAGCCTGATCAAATAAAGAAAAAAATTATTAAAATCATTCACAATATTAAAAAATATATAACCGGAAAAAATTTGAAAAAAGTCAAACAGATTGCCTTAAGAGATTATTATAAAAATAAAGAAACTATAAATAGTTTAGCAGGCGATCTTGGGATAAATTGGGTTTTAACGGGAAATATCAATTTTTCTAAATATTATACTGATGGATTAAGAAAAGTATCCAAAGAGGAGATTATCACCGTTGTTCAGAAATATTTTTCAATAGATAATTTAACATTTATTAAACTACTTCCGGAGGGTTATAAAAAACAAATAAAACACAGTTCTAAAAAAATAAAGAGTAAAACCTATATTGATAAACTAGATAATGGCCTTCGGATTGTACTTCATCAGAACAAGGAATTACCATTCATCAGTATAAGCATGGTGTTTAAAGGTGGTGTTCTTTTTGAAAGAGAAAATAAAAAGGGACTGACTTATTTTTTAAGTGAAATGCTGCTTTGCGGAACAAAACAATATTCAAGAAATAAATTATTATCAATTATTGAAGACAGTGGAGGAAATATCCATTCTTTTGCAGGGAATAATAGTTTTGGAATAAATATAGAGATTTTTAAAGAGGACATAGATAAAACATTAAATATTATTAAAAATATTTTATTAAATTGTACTTTTCCTTTAAAGGAATTTAAGCGGGTTAAAATGGAAACAATTCAGAGAATAAAGTCTTCACAGGAGAGAATTTTCGGGATAGGTAAAAGAATTTTATTTAAAGAAATGTATGAAAATTATGATTATTCATCTTTAAATACAGGAGATGAAAAAAGTGTAGGGAACATTAAAAGAAAAGATTTAAGGAATCATTATAAAAAGTTAGCAGCTCCTGAAAATGCTGTTTTATCTGTTTCAGGTGATTTTAACATAAAAGAAATTAAAAAAAAGTTAAATAAGGTTTTAAAGGACTGGAAAAATAAAGGGAGTTTATTAAAAGAAAAACCGTTTGTTATGCAGGGTTTAAAAAAAGAGATAAAAGAGAAAGTTAATAAAAAACAGTCTCTCTTTTTCCTTTGTTATTATGGATTATCAGTTAGGGATAATGACAGGATTAAAGCAGAACTATTATGGAATATATTAAATGGTCAGGGCTCAAGATTGTTTATTAATTTAAGAGAAAAAAAAGAATTAGCATATTTTACAGGTATGTTCCCTTTTTATGGGCTGACAACAGGGTTGTTTGTGTTTTATATAGGGACAACAAAAGACAATCTGAATTTATCAAGGAAAGGAATGTTTGAAGAGGTGGATGCCTTGATAAAGGAAGGTATTACTGAAAAAGAACTCTCTGCTGCTAAAAAAGGATTTTTGTCAGATAAATTAAAAATTTTTCAAGCTAATAAAAGTATTTCTTTTGATTATGCTCTGGAGAATTTGTATAATAACAGGATTATAAAAATAAAAGATTATAAAGAAAAAATAAATAAAATTAATCTAAAGGATATGAATCAGTTTGTAAAAAGGATTTTAAATAAACCATATAAAATTATTATTCTTGAAGGAGAATGAGGGGGGAGAATAGGGGGTCAGGTCTCAACATTTAACATTTATAAATTAAAAATAAAT
>CBDVEP010000130.1:0-8400 GCA_965373035.1 uncultured bacterium | reverse complement strand
TATTTTTCAGGCTCTGAGTCTGCTGTTATAGCTGTTAACAAACTCAAGTTACAGGGATTAGCTCTGGATAAAAAGGGGAAAGAAAAGTCGGTTCGTTTGCTTGAAATAGTTAATGATGCTAATCGAACCTTAAGTTCTCTGCTTGTAGGAACAAATATTTCTGTTGTAGCAGCTACTTCCCTGGCTACAATGCTTTTAATCAGGAAATATGGAACAAATGGAGAGTATTATGCCACTGTGTTGATGGCTTTTATTTTATTGATATTCGGGGAAATCATTCCAAAGACTCTTTTTCGAAAAGTTGCTAATAAAATATTATTATTTACCCTGGGGATATTGAGCTTTTGCATAAAACTTTTTGCTCCTGTGATTAATATAATTATTTTTATTATCCACCATCTTCCAGGTTTTAAACATTTTGAAAAAAAACAAAGAGAGATATTTTTAACAAGGGAAGACATAAAAACCATTTTTCATATTGGTCTCAAGCAGGGTGTTATTAATGAGAGTAATAAAGATATTTTTGACGGTCTTCTGGAATTTAGCTCAACTTATGTTAGAGAGATAATGGTTCCCCTGGTGGATATTGTTTTAATAGAGAAAAATGAAAAAGTACTGGATGTGATAAAGATAAGTAAAAAGACAGGGTATTCCCGCATACCTGTTTTTGAGAATCATGTTTATAATATCATCGGATACATAAATGTACTTGATTTATTTAAAGCAAAAGCAAATGAAAGTATAAATAAATATATACGGCTTCCATATTATGTCCCGGAAACAAAAAAAATTGATGATTTGTTTATTGAGATGAACGACAGCAAACTCCCTATAGTGTTGGTTGTGGATGAGTATGGCGGTGTTTCCGGCATGGCAACTCAGGAGGATATTGTAGAGGAGATTGTTGGAGAGATTGATCAGAAACCTCAGGAACAAGACAAAGAACAGATTAAATTGATCAGTCCTAATGAGTGGGAAGTAAGTGGTGATTTAAATATTGATGATATTAATGAAAATGTAGGTCTGGCACTCCCAAAAAAAGGATTTGAAACAATAGCAGGGTTTATTGAATATTTTCTGGGTAAAATTCCTGTAAACAAGGAAACATTTATTTATAATGGGTATAAATTTATTGTATTAGAAGTAACTCCAACATGCATTGAGAAAGTAAAAATAAGGAAGATTGTTAAAAAAAAGTCAAGTTGAACTTCATGCTTTATTTAATTATTCTGAACTAATGCACTGAACAGGGCATTGTTCTATAGCATCTTTTATTTTAGCTTCATCACCATTATCTGAAATAACCTGAGCCTTTCCATCATCCTGCATCTGGAAAACAGAAGAGTCAATGGATTCACATACACCACAGCCAATACAGGCATCCTGATCAATTATTGCTTTCATTAAAAAGTCCTCCTAAGAATAAAAATAGGTTTATAATATAAGAACATTATCTAAAAAGTCAATAAATTTTAAAATTTTTATAAAAAATATTGACATATTAAAATATGCCAAAATAACTTGACATTTTATATTAACATATTATATATATATGACTTATTTCAATGTAAGTAACGGGCCGCTAGCTCAGGTGGTAGAGCAACGCCCTTTTAAGGCGTGGGTCGCAGGTTCGAGCCCTGCGCGGCTCATATATAGACTCAATGTAGGCTGAAAGTGCCCTTCAGGGTACACGAATTCAATTCGTGAATGTATAGAGGTGAGAAGTAAAAATTACTTTAAACTTTTAAACACACTTGGTCTAATAATGTCCCCATCGTCTAGGGGTTTAGGACACTGGCCTTTCACGCCGGCAACAGGGGTTCAAATCCCCTTGGGGACGCATTGGTGGGTAGAAACCCCACTGCTGTTATAGGGCGGGATAAAGGTAAAAGACACCTTTTTATCCCGCTCTATTTTTATTTCTTCTATAATACTTTCAATGATCAGTAGAAAAATGAATGTAAATAGTAGATTTAACAATATCCATAAATCACCAATGCTCGCCTTTTTCCGCAAGGCTCGTCTTATTCGCAGAATAACATCCCTGTTTTTCTGCTCATTATGAGACGACAGGAGATCGGCTCAATTCCTCCTTTCCCCTTCCCCTATTTTCCTTTTGAAATATCTTGATTTTATTCATTAGGAATTAATTTAAATTTTCTTTTTAAATCATTATGCCAATCATGTTTTATTAATCCATCATGTTGCAATCTTCCAACAACTATACCCGGTGCTATACTGATTTTATTTGCAAAATTTATTATATCTTGCTTATGAAATTTATTATGTAATCGAAATTGATTATATTGATCTTTAGGAATTAAAACATTTCTGGCAAACTCGTCTGTTTCATTTTCTAATGTATCATTATCTTTTTTTTGTAGAGAATCTATAAAAACTCTCTTTCGCTCATGTAAAACAATATGTCCAGCTTCATGGAAAAATGAAAACCAAAATTGATCATCGGTTTTATATCGTAATGTTAAAGCAAGAAGAGCTTTTTTCTTTGAAAGCCATCTAGTAGCTCCATATAATCTAGTTTTAGGTAATTCTTGAAAAAATACTATAGCAATACCTATTTTTTGACATTCGTTTTTTATAACCGGTTCAAATTTACTGGGTGGGTAAGTAGTTAGATCTCTTATTTTATTTAAAGTATGATTAAACTTTTTCATATTAAATTGATTAGTCTTGATATCTTCTGCAATTAATTCTACTAATCTTAACCATGTAGCTACAGAATAAAATGAACTTTTATAAGAAATAGATTTTCTAAAGGCAATTTCTAATTTCCCATAAAATTTATCCCATGCATCTATAGTAGCGACACCAAAAAATTTTAATAGCTCATCTGCAATAATTGATCTATCCCGAGTATTAGAAATGATTTCTTTTTTTTTAAGAATATTCAATGGAAATTTATTTACCCATTCTGATAATTGTTCTAATTTTATTTTTCTTTCTTTATTAGCGAGATACAACTTGTATTGTGAATCAAGGTTATACCAAATTTCTGCTGATACGCCTAAAACCCTCTCAAACTGTATGGCAGTATCAAGAGTAATAGGTGCTTTTAGATTAATAATTTGACTTATTGTTTTCAAAGAAATTCCACATCTATCAGCAAATTCACCTTTTGACATATTTCTAGCCTCAATAGTTTCTCTTAAAATTTCACCAGGATGTATTGAATAGTCAGGTTGAAATTCATTAATTAGTTTTTTAATCATTAATGATAATCCTCCACAAATTTAATAATAATTGAAGTAATTTTTTCTAAATCAAAACTACCATCCTCTTTTAACGGTATGGGATTATGATTTGGTGTAAATCTTAATCTAAAAGGATGCTTTAAATCAACTGCATATTCTCCTTTTCTTTTTCCAATTAACTCATGTCTTCTCTCAGGAGGTCTATGTGAAACATGTGATAGATTAGGAGCTGCTCTTAAAACACTTAGTCTTCGTTTGATAATGCGGCCATTTTCGAGACCATAGGTCTTTATAAGTAAAGTCTCCTTATTAAATATTTTTTTCAATTTATTATTTGCAAATACTATATCCATTTTATAGTATAATGTTTTTTACTTATATCGTCAAGTTATTTTTTTTACTTTAGAGGTAAAATAAATAAATCCTTATTCTGAATTATGTCAAGTTCAAAACTATTGCATTTTCGCAACGGTCTCATTAATTTTATTAAATTTTTTAGTAATAAAAAATTGACAGGTGAATTTATTTTAATACATTTTTTTTAGATTTTTAAAATGAGCTAAATTTAAAGAGGAATAGTAAAATGTCAGAACAGGAGAAAAAGAAAAAAATTGATTTCAAGTATAATCTGGGAATTTATTTTGGACTTTTAAAAAATCATAAAATATATTTTATTGGTGCACTTATTATCAGTCTTATTATAGAAGCTAGTTTAACAGTTGATAAATTTTTATTTAAAATGATTATTGATAAGGGAGAAGGGTTTATTAAAGGAGCATTTCTGCGTGAGCAGTTAGTAGCTGATTTAATAAAAGTAGCTGTTATTTTTTTATTTATCGTGGTACTTCGTTCAGTCTGTAAATGGTTCTATATTAATATGATTATTAAAATAGATTCAGGTTTGATATTTGACCTTAAAAGGAAATTTTTTAACCACTTATTGCATCTTGATCATGATTTTCATACAACACATAAATCAGGGTCATTAATATCAAGACTAACCAGAGGTTCAAGAGCCATAGAAATGATGACTGATATTATTTTATTTCATTTTTCCCCTCTTGTTTTTCAACTGGTTATTGTTAGTTTATCTATTTGTTATTTTAGCTGGATCACCGCCCTTACCATTGTTATAACTGTTGCAGCTTTTATTGGTTACAGTTATTATATTCAGCAAATCCAGCAGTCTTATAATTTAAAGGCAAATAAAACTGATGATAGTGAAAAGGGATTAATAAGTGATGTGTTTACTAATATTGATTCCATTAAATATTTTGGAAAAGAGGATGTTATTAAACAGAAGTATTTTGAAGCAAGTACTATCACAAAAAAAGCCCAGGTGAAACACTGGAATTTTTTCCGTTGGTGGGACCTTGGTCATTCATTGATTCTTGGGGCTGGCAGTTTTTTTCTTATGTTTTTTCCTGTATTAAGTTTCCTGAAAAATGAAATGACCATTGGAACACTTGTATTTATTTTTACTTTATTTGGAAATTTGGTTACACCGCTTTTTATGTTTGTATTTGGTATGAGAAATTTTTACAGATGTATGGCTGATTTTCAGTCCCTGTTTCAGTATGCTAAAATTGAAAATAAAATTAAGGATAAACCTGGTGCTGAACAATTAAAGATTGAGAAAGGTGTGATTGAGTTTAAAAATGTTTTTTTTAAATATCATAAAAGAAATATATTTAAAAATTTTAATCTTAAAATAAATAAAAATGAACAAGTAGCATTAGTTGGACATTCAGGATGCGGAAAAACAACCCTGATTAAACTGCTTTACAGATTGTACGATATTAATAAAGGAAGTATTCTTATTGATGGAAAGAATATAAATGATGTTAACCAGGAATCCCTGCGCTCTGAGATGGCAGTTGTTCCCCAGGAATGCATCCTGTTTGATGATACAATCTTTAATAATATTGCATTTTCTAAACCAGGTGCATCAAGAAAAGAGATTTTTCAGGCTATGAAATTTGCTCAACTGGATAAAATTGTAAAGGGCTTCCCGCAAAAAGAAAAGACTATTGTAGGAGAAAGGGGAGTGAAGCTTTCCGGTGGTGAAAAACAGAGGGTATCAATTGCAAGGGCAATTCTGGCTGATAAAAAAATAATTGTACTTGATGAGGCTACATCATCCCTGGACTCCAGAACAGAATATGAGATTCAGCGGGATTTTCAAAAGTTACTTAATGGCCGTACATCAATTATAATCGCGCACAGGCTTTCTACAATTATGAATTCTGATAGAGTCATTGTACTGGATAATGGAAAGATCATGCAGATAGGGAAACATAATGACCTGGTTAAAAAGAAAGGTGTTTACAGGGAATTATGGAATCTGCAGAAGAATGGATATATTGAATAAATAAAAAATCATTTTAAAACACTGATACGGGAAATCTTTTGATATAATGAGCCTTCATAGGAATTATTTTCTAAATTAAGATCAGTAATTAGAATTTTTTTTAAGAATATTTCTTTTTCTTTTCCATTACTTGCTTTTTTATAAGACCATTTATTATGGATGACATAATAATTGTTTTTATATTTACCTACATATAACATAACATGACCTGGACCTGAATGATAAAGCAGGGTTTCAAATGGTTTTAATGAATCAAAAATTTCTTTTTTATTGTTTTGATGGATTTGAATTTGCCTTAAATTATTCATCTGATTTATGGAGCTTCGGGGCAAGTTTAGTCCCATAGTAAGAAAGACTCGGCGGATAAATGAAGAACAATCAGAGCCTGATTTTCCACCTCCCCAGGCGTATGTGTGATTAAGCATTTTAAAAGTCTGCTTTGCAATATTTTCTGGTGTTAGTTTTAAATACTTGATGGCTATTTTTTTATTTTTTTTAATAAATCCTTTTCTGAATTTTAATCTTCCCATTTTATCAGAAGTAGGAGTTTTAACAATATAATAATCTTTACCATTTTTTAATAAAGGCAGTTTGTTCCCTTTATGAATAACAGTATATGTAAACATAAAGTGATCAGATATATAAACAGGAATTTTCCACTCAAGTGCCAGAACAAATTTTTTTGGCTGTATGAATTGCTGAATAATTTTTTTCTGATAAACCCATGCAATATCTTTCAGGAGTATCCATCCATGACTGTGCGCAGATTGTACATAGCCCCATTTTCTGTCTTTTGACACATGAAAAAGAGTAACAACATCACCAGTATATAATATTGTTAATTCCAGTATATCAAAAGGTTCATTATCTGGTTTTTTCATTATCCTCATATCAGTGGGGAATTTTCTTAAATGAGTTGGTCTTGTAACAAGACAGTAACGGCTTTTTATTATTTTTGGGACATTTTTTATTCCAATGAGTTTTCTCATTTTATTTGAAATAATAGGGTACCTGTGTCTGACATTATTCGAATCATATTTTATAAAATGCTTTATCCATGCCAGGTCTTTTAATATATAACGCCTTACATTGTATCCTGATTTATTTTGTGGTTCATTAAGGGGATGCACAATAAAACCTTTAATGTAAGCTTTTCTGTTCAACCATCTGATTTCCCTGGCACTCAGTATTTCTCTGTCAGGGTTATCCAGCTTATTAATCCAGAAATTAGCTTTTTGTACTTTCCACCTGATATTGAATGATAATGGTGAGGTTCTATCTTCAATGGAACAATGTGTAAGAAAAAATGTTATAAGGATTATCAGTACAGTATATTTAAAATATTTCAATAATCATTTCCTTTTATGAGGAGCATTGTTAAGTGACTTTAATCATCAGGTTCCATTTTTTTTACATAAGACCGTGATGTTTTTTTTTCTGATTGTTTCTTTTTTTCCTTAAGGATTTTATTTTTAGCACGTTTAGACCTTTTTTGTTTTTGTTTTTTTATTTTGTAAATTTTCTTTTTTTCTTCTGATTCTTTGCCTAAAAAAAAGGTTTCAATTTTTGATGTTAGAAGTTTTCGGGCAATAAAACGATTCAATCCCTGATATCGCTCTTTCTGGCATTTTACAAATATTCCTGTTGGAATATGTTTTAAATAAACACAGGTTGAGGATTTATTGACTTTCTGTCCCCCTTTTCCATGTGAACGGATAAATTTCTCCTCTAAGTCATCCTCTTTTATACCAAGTTTTTTCATTTTCTGCTGTAGTTTTTTTTGTTTTTGTAAAGTTATACCAAAATCAATCATAATATTTTTTGTGAATTAGTTTATATTAGATATATCTGAAAAACATTGCAGGGACAGGTTTTAAACCTGTCCCTGCTTTAAGCAGATTAAATTATTTTAATGAAAATATTCTTTATTAAAATTTAAAAACTATACCAACATTTAAAGAGAGACTGCTAAAAGGTGCTGTTTTAGTAGTTTCAATTTTAGGTTCTCCAGGTTTTGTAGGGTCATCATCACTGCTATCTTCTTTATATTCTATTTCTTTATTTCTAGTTTCCAGACCAGACAATGTATCAGCTCCATTATATGTCTGTTTTGTTATTGTTGCTTTATTTAGTTTTAAAATTATATGACGAAATATAAGACCAAAGTTTAAAGCCATAGAATCACTTAATTCATAGTCTACACCACAGCAGGCATTAAAGCCTAATCGGGTAGTATAGTCCATTTCACCTTCCTCTTCGAATTTTCCACTTGATACTATTTCATAAGTATAAGTGGAACCTGCGCTTAAAGGAAATGTTGGTCCAATGCCAACATAAGGAGTTAATATATCCATTTTAGTAGATAATTTTAATGTAATATCCAGAGGAAGGAAATCGCTTGATTCTTCGCGTGTTGCGGTTGTAACTGGTGATGTTGAATTATCTGTTAGTTTACCTATTTCACATGTTCCACCCATAATATAGGAAATCCCGAGTTCAACTTCAATATTTTCCATTAGAGGATATGAGGCAGCAACACCTATTCCAAAACCAGATCCGCCATTATAATAAATGTTTTCATATTTGGTATCTACACCATTAACATCAGTTTCAATATCTTTCATTGGTAAAATTTCATCAGTTCTT
This sequence comes from uncultured bacterium, assembly GCA_965373035.1. Taxonomy (GTDB): domain Bacteria; phylum Spirochaetota; class JAHITG01; order JAHITG01; family JAHITG01; genus CBDVEP01. The sequence continues at coordinate 171 of CBDVEP010000130.1, read as the reverse complement.
CCGCCAAGTGCTAATCCATAGCATATGTTAGGTCTGACTTTAATTGTAGCAGTAACCAAACTAATGCTTGCGAGTAAAATAGTCATTACAAGTAAAATTTTTTTCATTTTAAATACCTCCTAAAAATTTTTTAATAATTTAAATAAATATTAATTGTTTTGGTTGATTTGT
>CBDVEP010000129.1:0-8502 GCA_965373035.1 uncultured bacterium | reverse complement strand
AAGGGTGGCAACATTCAGCAGGAATGGGTGGCAACTTTCACAGGAATATGCAATTAGAATTAAATCCTATTATAAAAGGTATTTTAATTTCATTTTTAATATTATTACCATTACTTTTTATTATAGCATGGAAAGATGTGAAAAGTCTTATTCCTATAATAACCATGACAATAATATTAGGAAGTTTACTTGGATTTTTTATTAATAAATTTGGGAAAATGTAACATTATTATTTTACCATACAAAAAATATATAAAAAATAAAAAACGAAAAATTGGTATTTTAAAAAATAAAGCTTCTTGTCAAATTAAAAAAGATTTTGAAATTACTGATAATGAAATTTTTAAAATATAATGAAAATATTAGTTGACACTCATATTTTACTTTGGATATTATTTGATTCTTCAAACCTTACTGATCAGGAAAAAGAAATAATCCTTAATCAAGAAAATGAAATTCATGTTAGTACTGTTAGTTTATGAGAATTATCATTAAAATTTTCACTTTGGAAATTAAAATTAAAAAATATAAAAATTGAGCAAACTCCTGTTCTTCTTCAAAAATATGATTATAATATACTAAATTTAAATATTGATGATGCAAGTTCCTTTCATAATTTACCTATCGAACATAAAGACCCATTTGATAGAATACTTATTTGGCAGCTATAAATAATAAATTATATTTTATATCACAGGATAAACAAACCAATAAATATAAAAAATATGGTTTACGACTTCTAACTAACTTATAGAAATTTAAAACCAAAAATAAATAGATATAACTTTTTAAAAATATAAAGGGAACTAATACATTATATACTGTGTTAAGCGAAAGTTAGCAAAATTTACATTATCTCCTCTTTTTTACGCCATATTCAAATATTTTTTTAGCTAATTCCCGCAATTCTTTATTGTCACTTATATAGGACCAATATATCAAAGATAATGCCACTTCAGGATAATTAACACCTTTAAATTTACCATGCCATTTTTCCTGTTCCAACCCGGTTCTTGTGTTACCAGTAACTTTTATTTCTCCAGAATCTTCAATTCGTGTTAATTCCCATTTCCATCCTTTTTCCAATGTTTGAAATAAACTCTTTTTTTCTTTATCATTAGCTAAATAGAGATAATAAAATTCAATAAATTGGAGACTAACAGCCTGATATGAGGAATCATAACCACCTTTTTCTGGAAGTACTCCTTCTTGTGTTTGCTTTTTAAGACCCTGGTAAAATAATTCATTTCCATATTTAATAATTTTTTGATCTTTTAAGATAGTTCCTAAAAGTTTAAAAGTTAATCCTATTCCTATAACTTGGTTGTCGTAATCCAATATTCTTGATTTCTCTATTTTCCATTGAGGTGAATTAAAGACATAATAGACTGCCTTTTTAAGTTTGGGAATATATGAATTTAATTTGTTAATATATTTTTCTTTATATCCTGATTTCTCTATTTCATAATAACTTTTCGCAAAGGCTAATAAAAATCTAGAGGCTCCTGCTATTGATGAATTTTTAAATGAACCGTTATCTATCATTTTTTCAAAGCTATATTGAATAGCTTTAAGTCCCAAGCTTATATCTTGTTCTTGTCCTTTTCCAATACCGGTTACTATCGCATCCCAGCATACCTGTTGGTACCAAACACTAAATTCTTTTTGTGATTTTATGTTCTGATGGGCAATTCCTTGCTTATTTATAGCTCCAGGGCGATAAGAACGGTAGATAATCTTTTGAAAGTAAGAATCTTGGATAACATTATTTAGGGTTAAATGAGCTTTCCCAAATAAAAAACAGGCTGATATAATTAAAACTGAAACAATTAAAATTGATGATAATTTCTTATAATACATAATATTGCCCTCCTATAGTAATTTTTTTAATTTCGCTTAATGTTGAATATCTGAATAGTTCAGATATCCTTCTCATCCAGCAGTATATCAGTAAATCTAACTCTGTAATTTTCCATTAATAAATATCATATCATATTTTATGTAATATGTCAAACGAATTTATATTTTCAGAAGTTTTTCGTTTGTCATTCCCTCCCCCATTTTCATAAAGGTAACCTCCAGCAGGAATGACATTTAAATAAAATATGACTTTTCACACAGTCTGATCGCTTATGCTCCATGCAATGACTACTATGCAAGTGTAACCCATCTCATAAAACCTTAAAATTAAAGTAGAAATTTAAATTTTAACCTAATATATTAAAATTATTGGTATAACCGTCTCTTTTTTTTTCAATACTTTAAGGAGCTATTTTTATATGATTTCTGCTATACTCATATTATTTATATTTCTACACTCAAATAACTAAAATCTTTTGTTAACCTGCCATTCTGCGTAATAACAGCCCGTCTGATCTCACAAGGTATTGCTATATGATTTGTTATATCTTTTACCCCATGTGCTGCAATTTGATACACATAGTCCCGTATAAGATGGCTAAATTCTAAAGAAGCATCCATGGGCAATTCTGAGGGGAGGTTATCCACAGCTAAAACAGTAATACCTTCTGATTTATATCCATTAATAAACTTTTTCTTTTTAAAGTTGTATGTAAATGTAGGATTATCAATTGAAGTTGGCTTATACGTTAATTCAATAGAACCATTAATATCACAGGAAATATCTCCAATAAACTCCAAGCGAAAGGGAGATTTCTTTACCAATTTATTAATCATCGTTTTTGTTAGGATCCGTGGATATTGATTATCCCAATAACTTGTATGAATAAGCATGTTAATATAAGGGAGATAAACATCTAAGTTAGATTCAAATTTTTCCGGATTTTTAAGATATTCTTCAAAATAAAAACCCCTGTGATTTTTAGAACGAAATTTCTCTTCTCGAAGAAAAACAATTTTATACAATTTATGGCTCATTCGTCTCTGATGCTGTACAAATTCCAGCATATCCTCAGGATGTATCTCCACAGGATTTAATAACGAAAGAATTTCCTGCACACCTTTTGAAACATGTCCATGTCCTGTAATAGCAATAATAAATGGAGATAATTTTTTTTCAAATCCATGACGTTGAATATGGTAATCTACTTTTATTATAGCTTGTTTCAATTCTTCTAAGGATTTGTATTTATAAGCTGGCTGAATTAATGAAAATGGATTTTTAATTCCCTTCCATTCTAATCTTTTTCCAAAATAATGCAAGCTGTCAACAATACCACATATTCCTGCAAATCTCCCGAAATAAACAAGTCGCCTTCCATGCAAATCAACAATTTTTTCATAATCAATTAAAGTAATCTTTTTTTTCAGACATGCTTTAAGAAGCGGCATATTTTTAGGCTGTGCCTTAATGGTATGTGAGAATACCATATATATCCTGTTTTCATATAAATTATCTACATGCGGTTCTTTAATTCCTAATAAAAGAGCAGCTTTATGAAATTTATTTAAAACTCTGGCACCACTTCTTCTGTATTCCTGATCATTAAAAATGCGGTTAGAACTTGCCTCAACCTCAACAGATATACCACGTTTAATTAACCAGTTTACATCTCCTGGTGTAAGTGGTGTACGGTGCTCTTTTTCTTTAGTTTCTTTTAATATACCAACAACTAAATTTTTTCTCATTTATTAAATCACCAGTTAAAAATTAATTATTAGGAATCCTTTAATCTTTAATGATTTAGCAATTTTTTAAAAAATATTGCTTTTTAAAATCAATCGAATTTCAGACACTCAAATATATGTGTAAATAATTCTAAAAAAGTTAAATCTTATGAACTTGCACTTTAATCATATTTACAGCTTGGCACAGCTTGGCACAGCTTTTATACAAGTCTATATATTTTATTGGGATCAGTTTTTGATGTTGAAATATCTACAATAATTTTATTCTTTACTAGTATCTGTAAATCCCTAATTTTTAATATCTTTCTGGATTTTAAATGTATTTAAACTACTATCATGCTTATAATATTATATAAAAAATAAATAATGTCAATAATAGAATTTTTTTACCAGAAAATTATCAAAAATTTTTCTGTTCTGAATAGAGTTTTATCCAATTTTAATGCTTTCTTGGATTCAATTGTAAGAGAAGTCATAAAAAATTTTGGAAAAAAGAAATAATACTGTTAAATTAATTTAAAAGTAAAAAATATTGAATAATAAATCTTTTTAATTATTATTAATCTCAATGGCACTGTTATTATTTGACATAGATGGAACATTATTAAATGCACATGGATGCGGTAGAGACGCTGCAAATGATTCTTTTAAAAAACACCTTGGTTGTAAAAATGCCTTTAAAAATATTCCTTTAATGGGAAGAACTGATACTTATATATGGAAGCAAGCCTGCCTGAATTGTAATATTTCACAAAAAACATATAATAAAATAAAAAAGCAACTGCTTGAGGATTATTATGCCTGTTTAAAAAAAAGATTACTCTTAAATTCAAAAGCAACCCTCTGCCCTGGTATAAAAGAGGTACTTACAAAAGTAAAAAACAAACATCATCTTGGTCTTTTAACAGGCAATTTTAAAACAAGCGGCATGATAAAAATTGCCCATTTTAATCTGGATAAATATTTTCCTGTTGGTGGATTTGGTGATGATAATGAAAACAGAAATCATATTGCACATTTAACAATAAAACGTGCCAGAAAGTTTTATAAAAAACAGTTTAAACCAGAAGAAATTTATATAATTGGAGATACTCCTTTTGACATAGAATGTGCAAAAGAGACAGGGACTATTTCTATAGCTGTTGCAACTGGAACTTTTCAATATAATGAATTAAAAAAATATTCACCCGATTATCTGTTTTATTCTTTTAAAGACCCAAAAAAAATTTTAAAAATTTTTAATAATTAATATGAAAAAAACAAAACAATTTCAGAAAGGCAAACACTTTTATATTAAATCCGGCAAGAAAAAAGAAATATATACTATAAAAGAAAAACAAAAACAAGAAACTGAATTTGATAAAGATTATCAGGAAGTTTATGTTGACCAGTTTAAATTTGAAATTTCAGAAAAATCATTTAAAATATTTTTCGGCAAACAGATTTTCGGCATACCTCAGATTAAATTAAAAAGAATCATTCGCATGGGCCCAAAAACAGCTAAAAAATTTTTAAATATATTAAAAAATATTATAAAATAATTTGTAATTGTTTAGTTTCCATCATTTTTAAGTAAAAAAGTAGGGGAGACTTAAGTCTCCCCTACAGTTATGATTATATAAAAAATGATCACTAAACAGTTACACAATTTATTCTATACTTCCTTAACTAATTGTTCATCAAGGTAGCATAAATATCCATTTATTTTTTTGTCAGGGTAAATCTCTTTTAATAAACCAATATATTCTTTTACCTGCCGGGTATGTTCCTGTTGGTATTCCTCCCCTGTTTTAAAATCAATAACATCAATCACATTCTCTTGAACAATAAAACGGTCTATTCTTTTTAAATGCCCCTTACTGTTTACAATATCTTTTTCTTTATATACCTTATCTTTATTTTTTGACTGGAAAAAACAATTAAATTCTTTTTTATTAAAATTACTTAACAACAACTCTTTAATATCTTCCTTAATATTCTCCTCATCTTCTATATTAAACTTATGCAGTGCCTGTAAAATCTTTTTATCAAGCTTGTTATCCGGAAAACAGTCTATTAATGAGATGATATAATGAAGTATTTCACCTTTTTTTATGGCATGAAATCTTATCTTTGAAATCTGCTCAGGTTTTACCACTTTGGTTTTTAACAGTTCAAACCATTTGAGGTCATTCCCATAATTGTCATAATTTAAATCAGAAAAATCCTCATGCTTTCTTTTTTCCTTTTTCTCTGTAATCTTTTTCCCTATTTTCAGCTCATCTTCATGAATGAATGGTTTAAAATCAGGATGCTGGAAAATAAGAGGTGCCAATTTATTTTTAACTCCCCTAGACTGTGGCAGTAAAACATACAACTCCTCTTTTGCTCTTGTAAAACTAACATATAAATTATTAAGCTCTTCTATCATTTCCTGATTTCTGGTATTAAAATAAATATGATTCAGCTCTTCTGATAAAGTAGTGTCATCTTTGTTTATACGAAAAATATTCAAATGCTCCGATGATTCAGAAAAAAACATATTTTTAGTTTTTGCTCTTAAATTAGAAAAAGGAAGAATAATAACCGGGAACTCTAATCCTTTTGATTTATGAATGGTCATAACTTTTACAGCATTAATACCCTCTCCGGTATTTAATAAAAACAATTCTTTATCTTCATCAGAATAAATCTTATCCAGCAAATGACAAATATTTACATCTGTATCCTCAAGATTTTTAATAATCTCAAGTAATCTTAAAAAATAAGGTGCAAACTCTGTAAAATTCTGAAAAACATTCCATTTTTTCAAAATTAAAAGCACAAATTCATAAGTCGGCAGGTACCCAATATATGAAAATATAGTTGAAAAATAATCATCCCAGACTTTTGGATATTTCTTCTCAAATTCTTTATATAAAACCACATCATTATGCTGGATTAATTGTGCATTATACCAATCTGAAATATTATTCATGTTAGAAAAATTATGCTTAAAAATATCTCCTGATAAAAAATTAATAAAAGCAGCATTATTCAGGGGATTGTTTAAAAATTCTATAAGGCATAAAATTTCTTTAATAAATGGATTATTACGGATATCTACAGTTGTATCAGACTCTACACTAAGCCTTTCTGCTAAAAGCCAGTTTACTACATCATCTACTTCTTTTTTCTTCCTGCAAAGAATACAAATATCCTTATCCTGATAAATATCTCTTTTTCTAATATCTTTTATTATGGTTAAAAATTCTTCTTTTATATTTTCTTTAATCTCATCAATTGTCAATTTATCCTGTACTATTTTTTTAATATAAACATAACCTGTTTTAATACCTGATGTAATTGTTTTCTGATCTGAATTTTTATATGTATCTATAACCCTATTAATATTTTCATCTAAAAAATTTTTCAGAGGTTTGATAAAATTATTAACAATATTCTCACCCTGAAAAACCCTGTTATTAAACCAGACAATATTTGGATTGCTCCTGAAATTTATATCAAGAGAATTGTGATATACATCCCCTAAATTAAAATTTTTACCAACTTCATTTAAAAGCCCGGAAGAAGCTCCCCTCCAGTTATATATAGCCTGTTTTTTATCCCCAACAACAAATAAAGAACCCCCACTGGATAATGCTTCTTCTGTTAAAATATTAAGATTTTGCCATTGAAGATAATTTGTATCCTGAAATTCATCAATAAGAAAATGATGATAACGGGATGATAAATAATAGTATAATTCAGGTAAAAATGAAGGGTCATCTTCAGCTCTTTTTAATATACCTTTTAATAAGTTATTTAATTCCTGTATAAGAATGATATTATTTTTAAAACGAGCTTCAGTATATAAATTTTCCTCAAAAAGCTGAAATATTTCTATTAAATGATAATAATAATAATTTGCCTGTTTTATATAAAAATCACTAACCTGTCCGCATAAACAAGTCCAATCCCGGGATATTTTCTGTGAAGGCAGACCTGAATTTTTATTGAGCATGTCTTTTAAATTACTGCCGGTATATTTTTTCATCAACAAAAGGTCTTCTTTTTCTAAATACTCATAAACTTTTTTTAAAAAATTTTTATTAATATCCAATCCATTTAACTTTATCTCTTCTAATAGCCTGAGAAAAAGACTTTTTGTTTTTTTCTTTAAATCATCTTTGATTTCTATTTTTTCATTATCAAATTGTTCCAACATATCTTTTTCAATAAAAATATTTTTCCCGGTTTGTTTTATTCTTTCCCATATTTCCTTGATATTGTCTTTAATAAAATCCTTTGGAAACCAGCTTATTTTTTCCTGTTTAATAAAACAATAATTTTCAATAAATTTATCAAAAACAGCTCTAATTTCTTTTTTCTCAAGTATATCCTGAAAAATACGGTCTATTGTATTATTAAAATATGGGTCCACATTTAATACTATTTCAAAATCAGGTGAAAGCCCCAGTTTAAAAGAAGATGCTTTTAATATTAGTGTAACAAAACTATCAATAGTGCTAACTTTAAAATCATTATAATTTCTTAATACATATTGGAAAACCTGATTTATCCGGTTTCTAATTTCTGACTCAGATAAATCTATGATTTTTATCTCCTTGTCATTTAAAGAAATATTGTTTTTTATTTCTGAAAGGATTTTTTTACTAGTGTTTTCATTAACATCTAAATCCAACAAAATTCTTTTTATCCATTCTATAATCCTCTTTCGCATCTCTTGTGCAGATTTATTGGTAAATGTAATAGCTAAAAGATTACTAATATGATGTTTAATATCCGGCTGACTGATTAATAATAAATGCAGATATCTCAGGGCAAGTTGATGTGTCTTTCCACTTCCAGCAGAAGAATCATATATTAAAATATGAGGAAATTTAATTTTTTCCATTTGAAACATCCTTTTAA
>CBDVEP010000128.1:0-8572 GCA_965373035.1 uncultured bacterium | reverse complement strand
GAAAAATTAAAGCATTAAAGGAATTTAATGTTATATTATTAATTATAGCTAAGATATCCTGCTTAATAAATGCTGCTAAAATATTTTTAGATATATTATATATAAATTTAATATTTTGTTTATTAAAAAAATCTTTTTTACTATTAAAATATTCCTCAATAATAAAATTTATATCCTCTTGTTTAAAATTGTTCATTTGATAATTGTTAAGAATCAACTTACATGTTTCAATACTATCTTTAATAGTTTTACTGCTTTCAAAAATAATATAATTAATGTTCTTACAATTTTTATTAATCATATCTATTTTATCAATAATTTTTAAAAACAATTGTTTCTGAATTTTATTATTGCATAAATGAATCAATTGCATTAAATAATGCTTGTTTTTTTCAATTAAATCATCCTTCTTTAATCTATTATACAAAATATTGATTGAACTTAAACTGCTTTTTAATTCATGAGCTATAACTCCTGTAAGATTTTCCATTATATAATTTTTTTCTTTATTAAAATCTTCTAAATTATTACTGATTTTTTTTCTATAAGCACTTTCTAATTTTTCAATTTTATTATTGATAACTTTTTGAAGTTCCTGATTTCTTTTATTTAATAGTCTATTAAGTTTATTATTTTCTTCTGTTTTTATATTTAATTCCTGATATTTCTTTTCAAGAAGTTCATATTTCTGCTTTAATATTTTCTGTGCTCTTAATAAAGTTCGAACTTTATCTATTGTAGCAAAATAAATATGTTTTAATATAGATTTTAGAGGTTCCCATTCAACAATAAACTTACAAAAAGTATCTCCTCTTCGAACACATTTATCTTCATATACTTTAGTTTTTAAATTCCATATTGAGGGCATAGCTGTACAAATCCCCATATGAAAATTGCATATATCTTTAGTAGGCAATAATTTTGGCTTCGATATAATAAATTCTATTTTGTTTTTGTTTATAATATTTGTTTTAAAAGTTTGAGCTTTATTCCACAATCTAATAAAAGTAGGAACCATTTTAAAAACTATTAAAGGATTACCAAATAGTTTATATAATATGCCTATTATTCCAATTGTATTTGCCTTACCAGATAAAAGTCCAATAGCATATCCTGTTTTTTTATCTTTTAGTAATAATCTTGCATTCCTAAATATATTATTTATTGTTTTACAATCCACCCAATTATTCTCATCTGTTAAATATTCTTCTGAAAAATTAATCCCTTTTAATAATTTATTTATATTGCCATTTTTAGACCTAACATATTGGATAACTATGTCAGCTGTTCTGCAGTTAATTTCCCGCTTGGTTGTTAAGCTTTCTTCTTTATTAAAATCATTTTTTAAATTTTTAAATTTAGTCTTTTCAATCTCTAAAAGCATGGGGAAAACATATCTTTGATATTCTTTAATATAAATGGGAATAGATGTTATTTGAAATCCAAGCTTGAAATAAAATTGCAAACTAAATGGTAATTGAAATCCTTTTTTTTCAAGTAATTGCAGTTGTTTATAATTAAATTTAAAGCTTTTTCCAATCTCCTTTTTTATTTCATCATTATAAAATGAAATAACTGGTGTATTATTATTTTCTTCATGCTGTACTGGTAATGTTTTTAAACCAGGATAAATTAAATTTTTTATCTCAGCAATACGATACATAATTCTTACACTTTTACTATCATCAGTCCCTGTATTAGCTGAAGTGCATAAATACTTTATTGAATGTTTTTCTGCATATTTAAATATATAAGTCATTAACTTTATTAAAACATCATTGCCTGTTATTTCATCTAAAACAATTAATTGGGAGAATTCTACTGGCTGTATGTTTTTTTGTTTTAATCCGGAGAGAAAAAAATACTTTTCTATAGGAAGATTAAATTTTTTAGTATTTTTTCTGCCTTTTATTAAACGAACATTTGCATATATTTTGTCCTTTTCATCCGCAATAAAATTTATTGTGTTTTCTTTTTCATCATAATAATCTTTATTTCTCTGATAATTATTAAGTGAAGAGCGAGCAAAAAATTCCCTGCGAAATGAATAAATATTTTGAAAATCACCTTTAGTATGAGCTATTCGATATTCCAAAATTAATTTTCCTTTTTTAATGGTAATTTTATAGTAAATGTTGTTCCTTTATCTTTCCTTGAATCAACATCTATTGTACCTTTATGTTGAAGAATCATTTGTTTAACAATATACATTCCTAAACCCATGCCCTTAGATTTCTTACTTGAAAAAAACGGTTCAAATATATTCTTCTTCATTTTTTCATCCATACCTGGTCCATTATCATTGATTTTAATTTCTGCAAATTGCTTTATTTTTTTTGTACTGATAATAATTTTACCACCTTTTTCCATAGCATTTTTTGCATTATTTAAAATATTTTCCAAAACTCTTGTAATCTTTTCTTTATCTATTGTTATTACTCCATTAAAATTCAAATTTAACTCTATTCTGATTTTTTCACTTACAAAATCTTTTCTTATCTTTGTATAGCAGGATCGAATAATAAAATTCAGGTTACATTTTGCTAAATTTATTTTTCGGGAACCCTTTTTTATAAATTCTGATAATTCTTCCATCATATTTGAAACTCTTTTAACTTCAGAAGTTATATCCTGATAATATTCCTGGTTATCATAATTTTTTTCTGCTTTCATTAATTGTAAATATATATTAATAACATGCAGAGGATTATTCATATCATGTACAATCATAGCTGCTGTCTGTCCGATTGTTAATAACTCCTTATTTTTTATTCTTTCATCTGTCATTAAAATATTATCTAATGAAATAGTAATATGATTGGTAAAAGTTTTCAGTACATAAAAATGAATCTCATCTGAAAAATCTTTTATTTTGCTATTGACAAAAATCACAACCCCATTTAATTTATTTTTAATAACAATTGGTAATGCATATAAATTCCTAATAAATTGTAATTGATTAATTTGATTTTTTAAAATTTTTACCTTTTTAATTTTATCTAATTTATCTATGATAAAAATCTTTTTAGTTTTTTCCATTTCAGGAATTATTTTATAAGCCAGCTCAATTAATATATCTTTATTTTTTTTCTCCTTTATTACATTGCTGTTAATAAAATTCCATTGATAATTCTCATAAGCAAAATATAATACATACTTACATTGAAAAACAGCAATTATCTGTGAAATAATCTCTTTATACAATTTTTTCTGATTATTAATAGAATTTATATTCTGAGAAGATTTATGAAGTCCTTTTAAATCAAAAATCACTTCTTGTAATTGTGAATTTAATCTATCCTTGGCTTTTATTAAATTATAATATTCAACAGCACTATAAATATTATCATACAGGATAGAGGGATCACTGCCTTTAACAATATACCCAAATGGATGAAACTCCTGTAATAAATCAAGTGGTTTGTATTCCCCTGGAAAAGCTGTGTTAAATATAATAGGAACAGCAGGATTAATTTTTTTTAATTCTTTAAAAACTTCTATACCATCTTTACCATCCATTTTAATATCAAGAAGTATGGTTGATACATTATCTTTATTTTGTTTATATTGAACAATTGCATCATTTCCTGAACAACAGGGAAAAATCCTGTATTTGTCTTTAAAAACAAATTCCAATGATTTAACAACACTTTCATCATCATCTACTATCATAATAGAATCTTCTAAAAAAAGTTTTATTTCAGGCTTAATTTTTAATCTTTGTTTTGCTTCTTTTAATATTTTATCTAATTCATTTTCCGGCATTTAATTATCTCCTTGCGGCAAAATTATTTTAAAAGTTGTGCTAAATCCCTCTTTACTCTGTACTGTAATATCCCCATTATATAACTCAACAATCCTTTTACACAGGCTTAAGCCAATGCCTGTTCCATCTTTTTTATCCATTGTAAAAAAAGGATCAAAAATCTTATTTAAATTATCTTTTGCTATTCCAATACCAGTATCTGAAATTTCCAGCACAAATCCTTTTTTTTGTTTTTCTGATTGCAGTAATTTATAACTTTTTATTGAAATCTGATTTTTCTTTTTTGTATTGTTTTTATTAATAATAGCTATAACAGCATTATTTATTAGAATCTGAATTAAACTGTAAAATTGTACATAATTCCCTGAAATAACACCATTATATTATAATTCTTCTTTTAAAATAATAAAATATTTTAAAAATAAATGTTTGTTTTCCTTTAAAATATTTTGAATTAATTCTGTTATATCTATTGAGAAAGAGGATTTTTTCAAATTAGAATAATCTAAAAAATTATTAATGATAGTCATATTCCTGTTTAAAACATCTGTTGATATAGAGAATATTTCATCCAAATTTTTATGTGTTTGATTTATTTTTTCAATAATAGGAACTGTCTTTAAAATTTTTTTCTCAGGTAATGTTTTTTTTAAAATTTTAAAAATTTCTAATAAAGCTTGTTTATTATTGAAAAGATAATTATTTCTATTGATATTATTAATAAGAAGTATAACCGGGCCATATAAATTTTTAAGCCTGTGTGCAAACCCTCCTGCAATCTCTCTTTCAATTACCTGAATTTCATGCTGATAATTTTCTTTTTCTTCAAAAGTAATCTGATCATAAAAAATTTTTAATTCTTCTTCTTTGTTCTTTAATTCTTTTTTTAAATTTATATTAGATCTTTTTAACTGCTGATATATTTTTTTATTTTCATCATCTTTTTCTTTTAGTTCTGAATAATTTTTTTCTAATAACAGACTGCTTTTTTCAAGTTCATTAATTGAAAATTTTGAAAGAAATGAAATTGGTTTGAATAAATTTTTCATGTGTTTTTATAAGGTGTCAGGTACTTACTTCTTACTTTTTCAGTTAGTTAGAAAAATCTAAAATATAAATCAAACAAATAAAAAGTAAGTACCTGACACCTTTACTTTTATACTTAAAAACTTAATATGCCTCCTTTCTTCCCAATAATGGAAAGAAAATAAGGCATTCCTACCTGCACAAACTGTGATGCTTTTTTTTCAGACAATATCTTATAATGTTTATAACAAATATATACTACTTTCTTAAAAGGCACATATCCTATACCATTTTTTTTTAAATATACCAAATTTTCCTCTTTTTCATTAATTTTATAATACCATTTTTCTTTTTCAACCTGATCTGAATTTGCTCTCCTTTTGCATGCTTTACAGATATATAAATTTCTGGAATTCTGAAATCCTGTTTCATTCACCAGAAAGCTTATATTAATTCTTCTTCGCATAATCTAACTTTATATGATCACTTTTCCTTTTAAAAAATGTTTTAAAAGGTTCATTAATATGTCCAAATTCAAGTATCATCGGTAAAGTGTACATCTTAAACTCAGGAAATAGAGCAGGAGGACCTGTAAATTTTACTCCAATTCGCTTATAATAATCTAATGTTACAGGCAGCTTTATTCCCATGGATTCATAATCTTCTAAAGTACAATGATTAAAATTTTTTCTTGTTAATAACTCCTTTTTTTTATTATCATCATATAAAATATATTTTGGTGAATGATTAACTTTAACTTCAAATAATGGCTTTGTATAAATGGAAGAATGTAAAAAATTTTTTAATTTTAAAAGATTATAAATAATCTGAACATCCTCATAATTATCTGTTTCTGTGCCCGCACAGGAACAGATTAAAGGAATATGATTTTCTATGCAATAATTAATACAAATCTTCCATATATCAAGTATAATAACAGAGGAACGTTTATTTTTAATTACAGAGGAGCGTGAAACTTCAAGAGGTGCAAATTCCATTTCTTTATATCGGGATAAATCAAATAAATCCTCCATAGGCAAACCAAAAATTTTATTATTTTTAATCATCTCATTATTTGTTTTAATTAGACGAGCTGTGCCTACAGGTTTTTCATCAATTTTAGCTATAAAATGAACAGTTGTATCTAAAAAATCATATTCATCTTTTTCTAATTCATCCGGGTATTCCTCCTTTTTTAAAAACTGTAATTCTTCAATAAACACTTTATATCTTATATGGTAGCCTTGATTTAACTCTTCTTCACTGGTGGCTATTTTAACTTCTATACTCATATGCCCCCTCTCCTTCCAATAAACTTTTTAATTTTTTTATACAACAATTCTAAATCATCACCTTTAAAATAAAAATCATCAATTCCTGATTTAATTGCCTTTTCCTTTACTGTTTTAACATGAGATATAGCTATAATTTTAATTTTTCTAAATTTTTTACTCTCCTTTAACTTCTTAACAAACTCAAAACCATCCATTTTGGGAAGAAAAATATCAAGTAAAATTAAATGAGGATTAATACTTGCTATTTTTATTAATGCATCAAAACCATTGGTAAAAGTATAAAGTAAATAATTATCAAATTTCTTAAAATATCGTTTATACAATTTTAATAATTTTTCATCATCATCTATTAATATAATATTATATTTTTTAGAAAGAAGCTCCTCAGGAATTGGGAAATTATACTCCTTCATTAGTTTTATCAGTTCATCTCTTGGAATACGAAAATGTCCTCCTGGTGTCCTGATAACTTTAATTTTCTTATTTTTAATCCAGTTTCTTAAAGTATTAATGTGCACATTAAGATATTCTGAAGCTTTTGATATTGTGATTATTTCTTTTTGCATAAAAATGTACGTTTTGTTATATTTTGTACAAAATATACATTTTATCTATGATGTCAAGTTTTTTGTAAGCCTTGTTTTTTGTAAGCCTCTCTCTGATTTTTTCAATTAGTTATCTTTTTTGATAACAAGTAATAAAATTAAAATCCGATACAGCATTAATCATATTATCAAACAACGCTGTATTCAAGCAATGATTTTGTTTTAAAGTAAAAGAAAAGTAAATCTGTTAACTTAATAAAAAAAAATAATATATTTTAAATAACAATTTAATAATAAAGAAGTAAAATTTTAAAAATGAATTGATATGACATACCTAAATAGGGTAAAAAATAAAAAAAAATTTGTATCTAAAAAACAAATTTAAAAAATCCTTTCACAAAACCACCTTAAACCTATCTTAAACCTAGTAATAATTTAGTCTTTTTAAATTTTCACCGCAGAGATGCAGAGAACGCAAAGTTATAAATAAAAAAACAAATATTAACTTTTTAATATTTTTAATTTCTCTGCGTCCTCTGCGTCTCTGCGGTTATATTATTTTTGGAAAATTTGAAATATTACTAAACTTAAATATAGTATATCACAATTTGTCAATTTGTTTATAAAAGGAATTTTTATTTATAATATCTTCCAATATCATTCCTGCTTCCATCAGGATCATTATACTGGAAGTCAGGATTTCCAGCATCAATGCATGGCGAAGTATCCTTTAAATGATAATCTCCATCTGTTTCATTCATAAATTCAGGATTTACTGATATATCTCCTTCCACAGCACCGCAGTTATAATAATCATACTGGTGATTATAAACATCATTAAATTTTATCTCAATATTTCCTTTTATCTTCTTTATCCCATACTTTCCATTATCATATATTATATTATTCATTATCAATACTTTCCTGTTTCCTTTATGATTGATGTATATCCCCAAACTGCATGATGAGCCATGCTCTAAACCATTCTTCACTATGGTATTGTTTATTATCTCTACTTCTGATTTGTTGCCTATGTATATTCCTTTCTCCTTGCACTTCTCTATCACATTTCTAATGAGTCTTATCTTTCCTTCTGTTTTCCAGCCACCTATATAAATATTTTTCTTTTTCCCTGACATTACATGACAGTTACTTATTGTACAATTCTCATTTTTTATTTTTACAACATAATTTATTTTATTATTTCCATTTATTTTTAATCCGCTTATTCTTACTTTTTCTGCACATGAACTTGCTTTTATTAAATAATCACTGCATTTATTATAGGTTACAACAGCCCCTTCTTCTCCCTCTATTGTTATGCTCTTTTTTATATACAGCTTTTCAATATACTCGCCTGCTTTAACCTTAATTATCATCCTGTGATCTGATTTGCTTAGGGCTTCATTTATTGTATTATATGGCTTCTCTCGTGTTCCTTCTTCTTCTCCATTATAATTTGCATCAACATACAATGTTCTCTGCTCGTTATACTGGTCTTTGACTTCCTCTGCTGTGAGAGTTCTGCTGTATATCACAAACTCATCTATTCTGCTCTTAGCATATTTACAGCTTTTATATTTTAAATTCCCTATCCACATATTGCCTGATTCTGCTTTACTCCATCCTGTATTTGTATATGACTTTATAATTTTTCCATCTATGTAAAAATTCACTATCCCTCTATTACTATCCCAGCTATATCCTATATAATGCCATCCTTCTTCTTTATACCACCTTGTACTTTCAGCTCCATCATCTGCCTGATATTGTTCTACATACCCCTCATCATCCCTTATATACACCACTGTTCCTTTATTCTTTATCACTCCATAACTCATGACATAATCATTTTCATTTCCGCTGTCATCTGGTTTTCTTACTGCGAAAAAACACCTTCCTTTGTTATTTGCACATTTCCACTTTGTTTTCACCCACAT
>CBDVEP010000127.1:0-8625 GCA_965373035.1 uncultured bacterium | reverse complement strand
AATAGTATTGACTGATTTTTTATTTTTTACCATGAAATTTTGAGAGGATACATTAGTTCTTATGCCGGAAGATGAGTTTAAAAGGGATTCTAAAATTGTTGTAAATTTAAAAAAAGGTTTTCCTGCTTTAGAAGGTCACCTTGGTATGAAGAAATCATCTAAATTTTATTTCACGACTTATTATAAATTTAAATTCACAGGAGAAACTATCCAGGAAATTATGCCCATGAATTATCGATGGTGTGATGTTCTTTCCCTTGTTTTTACTAATCCTGTGGAATACAGAGAATTGTATAAGCATCTTGAATTTAAGCCTTTTGTTATAATTCCTCATGAATCTGTGGCGCATACACCATGGAATACTCACAAGTTTTGTTTGTCATTGGGATTTAAGCCTGAAACAAAATATAAATTATTTATTGATGAAGACCTGAAAGATATATTTGGTCAGGAATTAGGGGAGGATATAGAGATAGAGTTTACAGTAGGCTCATATCTTCCACAGTTTTCTCTTCCCTCAGGTATGGGTATAATTGAAGCTTATGAGGGCAGGAAAGTGCCTGTTACTTTAATTAATCCTGAAGATATTATTATAAACAGCCGTATGTTAAAAAAACAGGAGATAATCCCGTTTCTTCTTGCTAAGAAATATTTTTATATTCCTTATGAATTACGGCATAAATATAAGCATGTAAAAAAGTTTGAAAAAGATTATTATAAAGATAAGGAGACGGATTATAAGCCAAAATTTATAAGGAATAAAAACCAGATAACTCCTCTTCATCTCTCCCCTTTACTAAAAGGCAAACCTTATGGTTTCCTGGATTTAAATTTAACAGGGACTTATCATTATAAATCAACTGAATACAATACTTTTATGCAGATAACAGATATGGGGATAACCGGGAAATTTTCTGCTGAAACAAATCTGCTGTTAGTGACTGATTTAAAAAAAGCCCGCCTGATAAAAGGGGCAGCCATTGAAATAAGGGATGATTATAATAAAGTATTATGGAAAGGGAAAACTGACAAGCATGGCATGGTTAAAACTCCTGGCTGGCTGAATTTAGGGTTAAACAAATATTCTTATTCTGCTGTAAGACAATGGGCTTTTGCTAAAAAAGGAAAGGATACTGTGTTTATTAATAATGAATGGGGAACCGGTGTGGACCCATGGCGTTTTAATATCTGGAGTAATCCGAATATAAATTACCCTTATTATAACGGCTCTATTACCAGTGAAAGAGGATTATACAGACCTGGAGAAAAAGTTCATTTTAAAGGTGTATTAAGGGAGAAAATATGCGGGGACTGGACCATCTCTCCTGTTAAGAAATTGCAATATTCAATTAAGGATTCAAGATATAATGAGGTTAAAAAGGGTACAGTAAAAATAAACAAATTCGGATCATTTGCTTTTGATTTTAAGATTTCAAAAGATGCCCCAACTGGATATTATTCTATTAAACTGTTTCAAAAAGAGAAAAAGGATAAGAAGTCAAAAATTAAACCCCGTAAAGAAAGAAAATTAAAACCTAAAAAAGGCAAGGTTGATATTTATGGGAGTTTCAGAGTTGAGGTATTCCAGCCTGTACAGTTTGACGTGAGGATATGGTTTGAGGAAAAAGAATATTTTCTTGATGATACTGTTGATTTTAAAGTAACAGGCTGGTATTTATTCGGAGCTCCCATGAGTGATAAAAAAGTACATTATACTGTGACTGGAGCTGAGACTTTTTTTACTCCTCCTGGTAACCCTGGATTTCGTTTTTCCAGGATGCAATGGCTGGATGATAAATACTATTACAGCAGGGTTAAAAGAATGGCATCAAAAACAACTAAATTAAATAAAAAAGGAGAGTTAAAGGTTTCTATTCCGCTTTTCATTGATGAGGATGTTCATGCCCTTAATGTAAATATTGAATCTACAGTGTATGGGGAAGACCAGCAGCGTGTCAGCGGGCGTGCATCTCTTCTGGTTCATGGAAGTGATTTTTATATTGGAATTAAAAGAGAAAAATATTTTATAGAAAAAGGAAAAAAAGCTTATTTTGAGATTATTACTGTTAGCCCGGATGGAAAACGCAGACAGGGAGACGATATTAATATTAAAGTATATCGGCGCTATTGGGAGTCTGTCAGAAAAGCAGGTGTTGGCGGAAGGTATTTCTGGGAGAGTGAAAAGGTTGATAAACTCATAGAAAAAGAAAAAATTACAACTAAAAAGAAAGGAAGGCGGTTTAGCTTTACTCCAAAAAAAACAGGTTTGTATTTTATAAAAGCCGTATCTGAGGGTCATAAAGATAAAAAAGTCAGGGCTGATGATTATATTTATTCTGTTGGTGAGGGATATTCCCCATGGCTTATGAGCGATGATGACAGAATAGAGCTTGTTCCTGATAAGACTGGCTGCAAGCCTGGTGATACAGTTAGGGTACTGGTTAAATCTCCATACAATAAATGTACAGCCTTAATTACCGTTGAAAGGGAATTTGTAATGGATAGCTGGGTAGAACAATTAAAAGGCACCGCAGCAGTAGTAGAAATACCTGTTAAAAAAGAATATCTTCCAAATATTTTTGTCTGTGTTTCTTTAATAAAAGGAAGGGTAGAGGATTCTTCATATACAAATCATGGGATGGACCTGGGTAAGCCATGCTTTAAAATTGGTTATTGCAAAATTGATGTTTCACCCGGGGAGCGTCATCTAACTGTTGATATTAAAAAAAGTCATCATACAAGGGCACCTGGTGAACCTCTGGAAGTTTCATTCCAGGTAAAAAATAAAAAAGGCAGAGGAGTTTATTCAGAATGTATGGTTGCTGTTTGTGATGTTGGGGTTTTAAATTTAATTGGCTTTAAAACTCCTGATTTTTTTAATTCATTTTATGGCCCTCGTCCATTGGGTGTTATGACATCTGATACAAGGCTTCACATCATTGGTCAGAGAAATTATGGAGAAAAAGGAGAGAACAGGGGCGGCGGCGGAGTAATGAGTAGACAAAAAAGTAAAAAAAATGGTGGCATGGATATGGACCTTTTTTCTTTTAGGAAAAATTTTCTCTCAACAGCATTTTATAAAGCTTCTATTATAACAGATAAGAAAGGAAGGGGCAAGGTTAAATTTAACCTGCCTGATAATTTAACTACATTTAGAATTATGGTTTCAGCCCTTACTAAAAAATCGCTTTTTGGGGCAGGGGATGATAAAGTAGTTGTAAAAAAATATTTAATGCTGAAATCCACAATACCGCAGTTTGCCATAGTAGGGGATGAGTTTAAAGCAGGAGCAGTTGTTTATAATTATACTGAAAAAGATACAACTATTAAAGTCAAATTAGAATGTAAAGGAGCTGTAGTAAAAGGAAAAAATTTAAAAAAAGTCTTTGTAAAAAAAGGAGAATCAGCGGATGTTCGCTTTAATATAAATTGTAATAAAGTAAGCAAAGTAAAAGTAAAAATAGCAGCTAAAACAGGTAAATTTAAAGATGCTATTGAGAAAAGTTTTAATGTTAAGGTTCCAAGGCTGGTTGAAAGTGTGGCTTTATTTGAAAGCACTATAAAAGATAAAAATTTTCAAAAAATCATCATACCAACTAAGGATGAAGTTTTTCCAGGAGCAGGCAATCTGGAGATTGCCCTTTCTCCTTCTGCTTTTTCCGGCTTGAAAAACGGTATTGATTATTTACTGGAATATCCTTATGGCTGTCTTGAGCAGAAGATTTCAAAGGTATTGCCAATAGTCTTAAGTAAAAAGCTTATTTTAGAATTGAATTTAACAATTTATAAGAAAAATGAACTGGACAGGCTTGTTAAAGATGTTATTAAAGACATTCATAGCTTTCAGATGTATAATGGGGGATTTTCATATTGGACGAGTAAACATTGGGCATCTCCATGGCTTTCTGCTTATGCCTGCTTTTTTATGATTAAAGCAGAAAAAGAAGGCTATAAAATTGATAAAAAGATTTTAAAGCATACTTTAAATTATCTGGCAGATTATGCACGATCAAATTATAAACGAGAAAATTTACCTTATTCAATTTATTGTCATCTTTCAACGCGTGCTTATATCACTTATGTTTTGGCACTGGGTGGAAAAGGAAATAAAACATTAATTAATGACCTGTATAAAAATATTGATAAAATACCTCTTTTTGGAAAAGCAAACCTGTTAAAAGCACTTTACCATACTGGTTACAATAAAAAATATCTTAAGGAAGTAAAACAGATTCTTTTTAATAAAGTTAAAATATCATCTACTACTGCTCATTATGAAGATGAAGGCTTGGAAGGTTTGTACTGGATTCACTCCTCAAGTGTCAGGGCAACTTCTGCAATATTGCAGGCTTTTATGGAAACAAAAACAAAAAATTCTATTAATGAAAAAGTTGCAAACTGGTTAAAAAGAAGCAGGAAAAAGAAAAGCCGTTATAACAATACACAGGAAAATGTATGGGCATTTCATGCTATGACTGATTATTTTAAATTTTATGAAAAAGAAAAACCAAAGTTTAAAACAGATATAATTGTTGAAGGAAAGAAAATTTTATCACATACATTCAGGAAACGCACTCAGCCTACTTATGTTAAAAAATTTGATTTTTCAAAGTTTAGTCGGGGTAAGGAGCTTTTATTAAATATTAACCGCAAAGGAAAAGGCAGATTGTATTATGGCTTACGAATGAACTATGCTCCACGTGAGTTGTTAAAATCAAGGAATGAAGGTATTAAAATAGAAAAATGGTATGAGACATTAGAAGGCAAGAAGATAGAGGAGCCGGTTTTTAAATCAGGGAAAGATTATGTTGTTGTTATAAAAGTAAAGACCACTCAGGAGAGACATTTTGTTGTGCTTGATGATCCAATACCTGCTGGGTTTAAGATTTTAAATTTATCTTTCCAGACAGAAAGCAGGGAAGCTTACAAGGGTGTAAAAAAGACAGACAGGTGGTGGGGCTCTTTTAACCATTTTGAAAACTATGAAGATAAGGTTCTTGCTTTTGCTGACAGCCTATATTACGGTGACCACACCTATAGATATGTAATCAGGGCTGTGACACCTGGAAAATATTTGCTGCCGCCATCTAAGATTGAAGAGATGTATGATCCGGATGTGTTTGGATATTACGGTCAGCAGTATGTCACGGTTAAATAAATTATTATTAGTTATTGCTGTTCTTGTTATATTTTTTTTTGCTTTTAAAATATTTTTTTATATTAAGACTCCTGTTGATAAAAATTTATTGTTTGGAAATATAGAAAATTCCTTAACCATTAAAGACAGGCATGGAATTATTCTGATAAAATTATATCCATATTATGGAGGCAGTTACCAGCCTGTATCTTACAAACAAATCCCCCTCTATCTTATCCATGCCTTAATATCAACAGAAGATAAACGGTTTTTTAAACACAGTGGTGTTGATATCCTTGCACTTCTCCGTGCTTTTAAGTATAATTTGTTTTCCCTAAAAATAGTATCAGGTGGTTCAACATTAACACAGCAGCTTGTACGGATAACTCATAATTTAAAAAGAAGTTATAAAAGTAAAATAATTGAGATATTAATGGCTCTCAAATATGAATGCTCTTTTACAAAAGAAGAAATCATTACAGCTTATCTTAATCATGTTTTTATGGGGAATCAGATTTATGGAGTAAAAGCAGCATCAAAGCTTTATTTTGGCAAGGAGCTAAAAGAATTGTCTGTTAGTGAATCTGCATTTCTTATTGGCATTTTAAAATCAGGAACCCTGTATAATCCTTACAAACATTTTAAGGCAGCAGAAAAAAGAAGAAGATATGTTTTATATCGAATGTTTAAGGAAGGGTATATAAATAAAAAGGATTATGAAATGGCTCTATTAGAGGGAGTAAAAATCATGCCTTTTAAACGGCATTTTAAGGCTCCTCATTTTTGTTTTTATGTTAAAAAGAAAATAAAAGAAGCAGGACTGAAAAATGTATCAGAAATAGTTACGACTCTTAACTGGCATCTTCAGAAAAAGATAGAGTTAATTATAAAAAATAATCTTTGCAGGTTAAAGGGATTGAATGTAGGTAATGCTTCTGTGGTTATACTGGATGCAAAAACAGGGGAAATTTTAACCATGGTTGGTTCCCTTAATTATTTTGATAATAATGAAGATGGACAGGTAAATGGTGCTTTAGCACTGCGACAGCCCGGCTCAAGTTTAAAGCCGTTTTTATATGCCTATATTTTCAGTAAAGGACATTCTCCGGCTGATATAATCAGCGACATTAAAACACATCTACCAACTCCATCCGGGGATTATGCTCCTGTTAATTACGACAGAAAATATCATGGCCCTGTTTCCATAAGAGAAGCATTGTCCTGTTCTTATAATATACCTGCTGTAAAATGGCTTTTTAAATATGATTACAAGGAGTATATAGCTTTTTTAAAAAAATTGGGATTTCACTCTATTAACAGACCCCCATATTTTTATGGTCTTTCCATAGCATTAGGAACAGCAGAAGTAAGGCTGCTTGACATGGTTTCTGCTTATACAGTGTTTGCAAACAAAGGGAATTTTATTCCTGTAAGGGATGTTACAAAAGTATCTTTACAATCCGGGAAAACAATTAACTTTAAAAGAAAATTAAAAAAGCAGGTTATTGACCCGGAAAGTGTTTATCTGGTTAACCATATTCTGACAGACAGGAACAGCCGTTTGAGAGCTTTTCCAAATTTAAGGGGTATTATTTATCCTTTTGATATTGCCTTTAAAACAGGGACATCAAAAGATTACAGGGACGGGTGGGTTGTAGGCTATACATCTGACTATATTGTTGGAATATGGCTGGGCAATTTTAAAGGAAAATCCATGAATAAAATTACAGGTGGAAGTGGAGCTGTTCCCCTGCTTTATGATATTTTTCTTAAGCTAAACCCGACATTTAAAAATCAGTTTTTTTCAAAACCCGGGAATATAGTTATAAAAAGAATATGTCCTGTAAGTGGTCTTTTAGTTTCATCACACTGTGTATCAGAAGTGGAAGAAGTATTTGTTAAAGGAAGAGAACCAAAAAAATACTGTGATGTTCATAAACTGTATTATCAGGAGGTTAATGGAAATATACGAAAAAAAGTCTTTACAGTGCTGGATTCAGAATATAAAAAATGGTGCAGGGAGAACAACTGGGAAATACCGGATAAAAAATGGAAACTGGTACCTGGTAATAAAAATGATGTTATTAAAATGAAAAAAGTGAAAATAATTTATCCTGATAATGGGGATATTTTCAGGGTGGACCCGGTACTTCCACAGAAGTATCAAAGGATTGAACTGCGAGCTGAAATCCCTGAAAATACTGAATATATTGAATGGTTTTTTAATGACAAATTGTTGAAAAAAGTAAGAAATAACGAACCATACCGCTGGGAACTGGAAAGAGGGGATTACTCTATCTATGCAAAAGTATTACTAACAAGTGGTGAAACATTAAAAAGCAAACCAGTTAAAATCACTGTTCAGTAAGTAATATTTCCTTCCAATAACTGTTTCGAGACCGTTGCAAAAATGTTAAAATAAAAAAGCATTGACATTATTATTAAATTTAACATATAGAGATTACACTAAAAAATTTTTATTAAAGATAATATTATAAAAAGGCGATAAGTAAAAGAAGTTTAATATAAATAGCAAAAAACAATTATAACTGACAGAATAAAATAGGAGGTAATAATGGTAAAAAAATGTTTTAATATGTTTTTAGTTATTTTTATTGCTTTATTTCTTATGGTTAGTTCTTCTTTGGCTCAAGAAGATGACCAAGAAATGGAGCAAACGGATGATAATAAAAGTTTTACTTTTACATGGTATCCTTTAGGAGTAGCTTTAGGCTATTATTCATTTGATGCTGAACTTGTACTTTCATCAAAATTAACCTTAGCAGCAGAAGTGAAATATTTAGATTGGGGTTTTGATCCATGGAGTTATACTGCAATTGCTGTTGGCCCTGGATTAAGATTTTATCCTGCGGGGAAAGCGCCTGAAGGATTTTTTTTAGCACCTTATATAAACTATCTTAATATTAGTTTGGATTATCAAGTTAATACTACACAAACTGAAACTTTATCAACTTCGGGAATAACAGCAACTCTATGGTTTGGATATAAATGGATATGGGATATTATTTCATTTGAATTAGCAACAGGTGTAGGTATTGCAACCATGAGTGACCAAAAACTTACTTATGTAAATAGTGTAACTGGGCTTACAGAAACAGTTGAATATTCTGATCGAGGTTCAGGTGCCGGATGGGCAGGTCTTGCTATAGGCATAGGTGTTGCATTTTAAAAAATGAATTAATTTTTCTGTCAGTTATAATTTTGTTTTTTAATTATTATGAATATTGAAATTAATAAAAAAATTGTCTTTTGCTAAAAATTTTTTGTAAAATAAAAGGATACAAATTAACTCTTGAAAGTTTTAAAAAATCATTATATAATGAAAACAATGATTTTTTATTAAGAACATTTGTGGGAAATGATAAAATTTTTGATCAAAATTTTTTAAGTAAAAATTTTTAAAAATTTAACTATTTTTTTTCTCTTTTTTAAGTTTTCTGTTTTCTTTTATTGTTAATTTCGCTTGC
>CBDVEP010000126.1:0-8655 GCA_965373035.1 uncultured bacterium | reverse complement strand
TAATTTTAAATATTAAATTAAAAAAATAGCAGGTTTTTAACCTGCGGAATGAAAGATATTACAACCTGAATTATTTAATTTGAAAAAACCATAAAAACATATATTAAATAAAGTATTAATCGCAAATAAATCAATGGTAAAAATGCTATCAAAATAAGTCTTGATAAAGGTAAACCATCTTAAATCATTCTTAACTTTACCATCATTCCTGAAATTCTGAACAATCTTAGTAATAATTTTTTTATCTAATTCTATGCCTATTTAAGCTTACCAAAAAAATATATTGCATTGAATAAAGGAGTTCCAAACAAACCTGTAGAAATTTCCTTAAATTTTTTCATCCATAACTGAACACCTTGTAATGTGACTCTCCAATAATCTGATGGAGATGGATGATACGGTTGACAAAAAGGAACTTCGATCCAGATTAATCCACCTGATTTTAATACCCGCTTTAATTCTGAAATTGCTTTTAAAGGATCTTCTACATGTTCTAATATAGCATTACATACAACAACATCAAAACTACAATCTTTAAATTTAAGATTATGGATATCATAATTAAAATCAATAATATCATTTTTATCATATAAATCACAACTTACCCAATGTGAAGCATATTTTTTTTTACGAGCTCCTATTTGAAGGCATTTCATGTCTATACTATTATCAACTAATTCTTTAAATAACTTATTTCTTTCTTTAGTTTTATCAACAATTAAATTTGATTCCTTATCCCATGATGAATAATAACGCTTTATATCATGTATGTTTTTTATTATAAATAATTTCTTTTTACAACTTCGAATAAATTTTTTTAAATG
Source organism: uncultured bacterium (assembly GCA_965373035.1). Taxonomy (GTDB): domain Bacteria; phylum Spirochaetota; class JAHITG01; order JAHITG01; family JAHITG01; genus CBDVEP01. The sequence continues at coordinate 7,831 of CBDVEP010000126.1, read as the reverse complement.
TTTATTCATCAAACAAACCTCCTATTACTATTCACTATAATATGCCTTTTAATCTGTAATTTTCAGCACTTTTTAATTTATTAAAAATTTAAACTGTCAATATCTTCTTCTGCTTCACATGTTCATTAATTTTCAAATATTCAGGGTTTTGCTGAAGAAACCGGATAACCTGCTGTATTAATAGAGGTTTTCCTTTATATAATTTATTATAAATAATATTCATTAATTTAAAATCAGCTTCTTCATCCACAGTAAGCCTGAGTTCCGGGTGATTATATATTCCTTTTACTTTTAAAGTCTGAATCTTAAATAATTCAAGATATTCTCTTATATAAGGTGTAACATTCTCAAATTGGTAGGCCTGTTTTGACTTTTTGTAACAGATTTCTAATACTTCTTTATTAAATATTTCAAAGCCTGTTCCCAGGGGTAAATTATCATAATATGAATAATCAGCATTATTCCTGGTGTGAAAACCTAATCCTCTTTTTAAATGCTGAATGTCAATAAGTGGATTATCTCCTGTGGCTCTGACAATAATATCTGCATTTATTTTTTTATTGGCATCATAAAATCTTTTTAATACATTTTCTGCATCACCAGGGAATACAATTACTTCTGGATATTTCTTTAAATGAGCCTGAAATTTCTCTACTTCTACCTGAGGAACCAGGACAACTAAATAATTATAACTCTTTTTTAATTTTTCTATTCTTTCAATAATATGCTTTAAAATAGATTTTTCACATAGGTTATAAAAAATCTTACCTGGTAATCTTGTAGAGAAAATTCTTGCCTGAAGAAAAACAGCAATACTTTTATTTTTAAAATTTTTACTTGACATTATTTTTTAACTAATTAATTTCCCACGAAATGAATACGCGGCAAAAACACTATGACATTAAAGAACTCTGCGAGCAAGTAATAAAAGAACTTCATAAACATCTAAAAGACAAATATTCATGGAACAATATGAACATAAAAGAAAAAAATAATTGTATCTGTAAATGGATTGACAGAAATTATAACAGCTTCTTTAAATCTTATGTCAAGGATCATCCTATTAAATAAGGGCATCCTGAAAAATTCATATTTTTTATCAAGACATCAAATTCCTCTATGAGAGCACCATTATATGGGAAATCTATGTTTTCATAAATTAAAAATTATAAGTATACCACTCATCACATGATGTACAAATATTTATTTTATCAAATTTTTCCTTATAATTTAAAATATAATACTCTTTTAATTTATCCCAGATATCTTTTATTGTATTCTCCCCTGCATTTCCAAGAATCATTTTTCCATTAAAATCCTGTTTACATACAGGAATGTCTCCATTGACAAATATTTCCATATCTCGCAGGAGATGCCAGCAGGGCTGTCTATCTAAGGGGGTTAAATCAACCACACTTCTATCCTCAAGGGTATTTAAATAATGATTATATTTTTGAATAATAACACCAGCTCCTTTTGATTTCCAAAAATTATAAAAATCCTCTATTTCTAAATTATTCTCTTTGACTTTTCTTATTTGAACAAAAGTCCTGAATTTATTATAATCATTATGTTTTAAAAAATCCATTATATTTGTCATTACTTTATTAAAAGCATCTTTATCTTCTATTTTATTTAATTTATAATATGTTTCCTGCTTTATAGAATCCATTATAAAAAGAAGAATTAATTTTTCAGGCGGGTATTTGGATAATTGCTGTATAATCTCCTGATTTATTAAAATACCATTAGTTTCTATTATTAAAGTAAAAATATTCTTTTTATTTAGTGCATAATCAATAAAATCAAGTAACTGTGGATGACATAATGGCTCTCCCATTAAAGTAAAACTGACAATAACATCATCATATTGTTCTGTAAGCTCATTAATAATTTTTTTATATAAATTAAAATCCATGTTTTCAATTTTCCGCTGCATTTTTGATCTGGGGCTTAAAATTGAATTTAAATTATCATTATTAGTTATTTCAATTTCTATATATCTTGGAAAAATAAATAAAATTTCAGGATGTTCCTGAATTGCTTCATAAAACTTTTTATATCCATCTGTAACATCAACAAAATGCAATAAATTTTTTATCATGTTATAATTTCTAAGGGATGAGGCTGTTAAGTCTACCCTCATAAGGGAAAAATCATATTCAGCTATTTCAAGCTCAATAAAAAATTTGTTAATATCAGCATTTATACAGTCAAAAACTTTCCGGCTTAAAATATCAGGCTTTTTATATTTATATTCTTTGATTTTATTAATAAACTCACCTGACATAATCTCAGGGACAATGCCCGGTGCAAAATTATCACCAAAAGTATATTCTGCAAGATTTTCTTTATGATTATTATATAATCTTTTCAACATTTCAATATCAATTAAAGGACTGTCAATATAAAATAAAATAATATTATCAATGGATTTTTCACAAACAAGGTAATCTAAATTCTTATATAAATCAGCATTATTTAAAACCTTTTCCTTAACAGTCCAATGAGAAATTTTATTTTCCCTGCAAAATTTTTTAATTTCTTCAGAGTTTTTTTCATTTCCCTGGGGAAAAAGTATAATAATATCAAATTCAAGATCTTTTACTTTATTATAAATAATATCAAGAGAAGAACCAATGGAAGATAAATTATTTAGTATGTACTCAAGCGAATTCTCTACAGATGGCAGAGTAGAATCAATAATAATAACATCTTTCATATTTTTATAGATGCTATCTTCTTTTTAAATTTTTTATTGGAAATAACTTTTTTACTGTTTTTTTTCTGCCATTTATCATAATCATAAATATATTTATCATCCTTAGGAAAAATAACCTCAAAATAAGAATTTTGTTTTTGTTCATTCATCCATTTTTCAAACTCTTTCTGCATTTTCTGATTTATTAAAAAATTTTGTATCCTGCTTCGCATTTCTTTATAAGGAACTGACTTCTTTTTTTTCTTTCCAGTTACCTTAACAATATGATAACCCCAGCGTGACTGAAGAATTGTCCTGGCAATCTCCCCAGTCTTTAATCCAAAAACAACCTTATCTATCTCAGGGAGCCATTCACCTTTAGCTATATAGCCAATATTTCCACCTATATGGATAGATGCTTCATCTTCTGAATACTTTTTTACCATTTTTTCAAAATTTTTACTTTGTAATACCTTTTGTAGAATCTGCTTGGCTTTGTTCTTTATTTTACTCCTCTCTGAAAGGGAAGCATTAGGGTTATCTTTAATTAATATATGACTTACCTTAATTTTAGACTGGGTAACCATTTTTCTTTTATTTTTTTTATAATAATCTTTCATCTCTTCTTCAGTCGGCTGCCCAATTCTTGGTCTAAGTTCAATACTCATAATTTTTTCTGTTAAAATCTGTTTTCTATATTCCTCTTCCATATCCTTCATACTTTTACCTTCTTGTTTCAAAGCCTGCTTAAATGCAGCATCAGACATTCTATTCACTTTTTTAACCCTGTTAATAGATTCCTCAACTTCTGTATTGCTTACAAAAATTTCTTTTTTATCAGCAATCTGTTTTATGATTTTTTCATTTACTAATTGATTAAAAACCAGCAATTTCGATTCTTTAGGCAATGGAAGACCTCTGCGTAATAAATCTTTCTTTAACTTCAAATAATTTAATTTAAATTCATTAAATGTAACTACATCATCATTTATAATAATAAAAATACTATCATAAAGTGCTGAATGAAGCTTTACCCCCGGCAACAAATACAAGTAAAATAATAAAATACAAAAAATCTTTTTCATAATAATAATCCTTCTTTAATATTTAAGTTTTTATAATCTAATGAAAACTGTTAAAAAGTCAAATATTTTATTATTCAGAAAGTTTTAATCTTTTTTTAACTTTTTCTAAATTTTTCAAAGCTAATAAATGATTTGAATTAAGCTTTAATACTGCTTCCCATTCCTTTAAAGCTTTATTATAATCTCCGCTGGTATAATAAGCTACACCCATATAATAATGTTTATTAACCTTTTTTAATTTTTCTCTGGACTTAACGCTTACTTTTAAGTCCGTTGTTTTTCCTAATATAGCATTTAACCGAAATTTTGCCTTGGCTATATTGGCAAGACTTTTTGCCAGGTATTTATTGGTTAATGGGGATTTATCCAGCTCAACAGCCCTCCTCCATTCTTCAATGGCTTTTTTATACTGCTTTTTAGAAAAAGAAAGCAACCCCTTGTTAAAATGTTTTTTAATCATTTTATTATAAACAGATGGAGGTCTTCTGGCTAAATTTAAATATTTTTTAAGTCTGGGATAACCGGGATCAATACTGTTAATTAAACCAAATTCATATAATGCCCGCTGATATTTTTTTCCCTTATAGAATTTAACACCATTTTCAAAATGCCTTTTAATAATAGTTTGTACTTTTTCCGGCTCAGTAAAATACATGATTTTTAATATATAAATATTAGCTTCCTTATTTAAGGGAAATAATTCTTTTATCTCCTTGAAATACCTCATAGAAATATTATAATTCTTTTTCTGAAGGTTTTCTTTACCTTTTAATTCCAGATTTTTAATAATAGGATAATAAGGGGAATCTTCATTTAAAACAGATTGCTTCTGCAGTCTAAGTGCTTCTTCACTTAATCTTAAATACTCTCTTGCATATTCATTATATTCTAATTCCAATACTTTTTTAAAATTATAAATAGCATTTTCAAAATCACTCATTTGATAAAACTGAATCCCCTGTAATAATAATTCCTGGATTAATTTATTATTCTTTACCGCTTCTTGCCTGCTTAGAGTTCTTAGCATTTTCAATGTTCTTTTTCTGTAATCCAATGCTTTTTGATGTGCAGGAATAAGGCTTAATGTAAAATCAAATTTTTCTAATGCATTTTCATACTTTTTTTTATTAAAAAAATCAACACCAAGTATAAAATGCTTTTCTGCCTCATCTATTCGTAATTTTTTCTGCTTAAGAATATTTAAAATATCTTTAATCTTTAATAAATATTCCAATGCCACTTCATTATTATTATCTGTCTCAAGCACCTGATTAAAAACATCCTTTGCCTGATAATATTCCTTATCTAAAAAAAGATCAATCCCTTTTGATATCATCTCATTAATCTTTTCCTGAAGTTGGCTCTGCCTTAATAACCCCTGATCAATCTTCAGCCCTTCCCTGGCTTCCAAATTTTCCGTATCCAGAAGTAATGCTTTTGACCACTCCTGTACAGCTAATAAGTATTCATTTTTATCATGATATTCTCTTGCTGCCTGAAGATGTAATAATAATTCTAAATTTTGATTTGCTCGAATTTCCTTATCCTGTGCCTGTATTAATTTCATTTTTACTTCATAATTGTCAGGCTCTAATAATAATGCAATTTTATAAAGTGCAATAGCTTTTGTAAATTCCTCTTCTTCTAAAAATCTATCTGCATCATTTATAGCTTCTCTTGCAGCCTCTTTTTTATTTAAATCTTGTTTAAGCATTCTGTAACATAATTCCAGATAATAAATAGCTTTTAAATGTCTTGGATTTATCATTAAAGTTCTCTGAAAAAATGGAATGGCTTCCCTGCACTTTTCTTTATTAAAAAAATCAAGACCTTTATAAAAATTAATTTCCATGTTATTGTATTTTGTAAAAGCTTTTTCCATGTAAATTTTTGCTCTGTTGTGATTAGGATTTCTATCAAGAAGTTTTTTCCATTCTAATGCAGCTTTTTTAAATTCTCTTTGAATATAATAACTTAACCCACGGGTAAATACAGCCTCTACTGATTGTAAAGCATTTAATGTTGTAGTAAATAATAAAATTATAATCAGTAAAACCAGCTTTAATCTCATTTTATATAAATCCTCTGGACTCTTTCACCTATTAAACATAATATTTCATAAGGTATAGTCTTAATTTGCCTGGATATATCCTCTAAAAAAATATCTTTTTTATGATCTCTTCCAAAAATAGTTATTAAATCCCCTATCTTAAATTTTTTATGTTTACTTATATCAATCATAAACTGGTCCATACAAACCCTGCCTCTTATAGGACATTTCCTATCCTGATACAACACGTGACCATGACTTGATAATAATCTATTAATTCCATCACCATATCCCCCTCCAATAGAAGCAATCATTTCACTATTATTACTAATATAAGTATGCCTATAACTAATTGAAGTATTTTCTTTAATTTTTTTTATAAATAAAATTTTAGCCTTTAAATTCATACAGGGTTTTATCTTAACCTGCTTCCTTATCACATTATCAGGGAAGTATCCATAAAACATAATGCCAGGGCGTATCATATTATAAGAATATCCAGGAAAATTTATAATCCCCGCACTATTTAAAACATGAATAAGCAGATCTCTTTTATATTTTTTTAAAAAATCAACAATACACTGGAATTTATTCAATTGTAATAGAGTAAATGTTTTATCTTTTTCATCTGCTGATGAAAGATGAGTATAAACTCCTTCTATTTTTATATTCTTCATTAAAAAAGATGTTTTTAGAAAATCAAATATATTATTATGGGGAACACCAATACGACCCATTCCAGTATCAACATTAATATGAATATTAATCTTTTTATTATATTTTTTACCCAGTTGATTGAATTTTTTTAATGAAGATATAGTAAAAACAGTTGGTGTTAAATTATATTTAATGATTTTATCATAATCATCTTTATAAATAACCTCACTGAAAACCAGAATAGGCTTTTTTATCTTTTTTTTACGCAGTATTATACCCTCAAAAGGAAAAGCAACTCCCAGATAATCAATACCTTCTTTTTCCAAAAACCTGCTGACAGTTACCATTCCGCATCCATAAGCATTACTTTTTACAGGAATTAAAATTTTAGTCTTTCTTTTAACCAAAGTTTTAATAATTTTTAAGTTATGCTTTAAATGTTTTAAATTTATAAAAGCAAAAGAATAAGAATTATAATCATTTTTTAACATATTAACAAGAAAAGTAAAACAAATTAAAAGTCAAGAAAAATGCAAAGACTGTAAATTTAAAAAATAATGGAAAATAAAATATAAAAATGTAAATTAATAAAAACAGGAAAGAAGAAATAAATTGCTGGTTCGGGTTATGAAACCCGAACCAGCAAATTTCAGTTTTTCTTCTCATTCCTTATTTAGAAATCTTAATAATAATTATTTTATAAGTATGTTCAAACATAACAGGAGTAAATATAATGAAGGACGCATGGTATAACAATATTGCAATTTGGATATCTCTTATCTCATGGTTTACAGCACAAACCATTAAAATAATTATAATGTTTATCCAGAAAAAACGTATTAATCTCCGTCTTATTCTCAGTACAGGCGGTATGCCAAGTGCTCATTCTTCCATGGTAAGCGGTCTTGCTATATCAATTGGTATCCAGAAAGGGTTTTCCAGCCCTATCTTTGCAGTTGCTGCAGTACTTGCCGGGATCGTTATGTTTGATGCACAAAGTGTGCGCCGTGCAACAGGCCAGCAAGCAAAGTTACTTAATCAAATAATTAAAGAATTTTTCCATGAACAACATTTTTCAAAAACAAAATTAGCTGAACTTCTAGGTCATACAAGGATGGAAGTTTTTTTCGGAATGTTAACCGGTATTATGTTATCCACGATAATCCACTATTTATTTAAATAAAAATTAATTATATTTTTTTTCACCCATTAATTAAAAATGCAAAAAAGTCGACTGGTTTCAACCTGTCTATATCTTCCTATATTGTATAAAAATTAAACAGTTCGTAATATTTTAGATTTTCTAAAATTGTAGTGTAGGAGTTAAGACTTTACAGG
>CBDVEP010000125.1:0-8750 GCA_965373035.1 uncultured bacterium | reverse complement strand
ATAATGAAAATTATATGATTTCTATAGATAACATAATGCAATATAAATTTAATGGAGAATTAATCTCTTTTGAAAAATTAGCAGATAATTTTGAGTATAATGAAAAAAACATTTATTCCCTTCTCATCCCTTTATATTACGCAGGTGCTCCTGCTGTTAGTTTTAATTTATGGAATGTAAAAGAAAAAATTCAATACAATTTCTGGATAAATTATTACAGGCTGAATAATTTAAAATTAATTGACAAATATACAAAAAGCCAGGGAAATCTTTCTTTAGATTATAACAATTTTCATGAATCTTATTTTAAAATGTTCTATGGGAATTTTGGTATTGATAAGGAGTATAAAATTAATGTACTTTTAAAAAAAGGATATAATTCTCTTCAAATAGCAAAAAATCAAACCAATACCAGGTTAAAAATCACTTATTATGAAAAAATTTTTCAAATTGAAGAAGAGCTGAAATCTTTTAAAACAAATTTATCATTTAATACAAAAAAAGCTGAGGCAGATTTAATTCAGCTTTATGTTAAAAACAATGCTCATGAAAAAGCACTGACAAAATTAGAAAAAATAATATCCATTGAAACAAATGAAAAAGAAAAGGAAGAGTTCCAGCATTATTATGAAACTATTTTAAGCAACAGCCATTTAACAAATAAAGATGTAAAAAAACTTAACAGATTTATAGAAACAGGAGATAAATTTTATGTACTTAAAAAATATGAACCAGCTATTGAAAGTTATAAAAATGCATATACTTATTTAAAAAACAGTACTCTTACAATATCAAAAACACCTATTATGTATAAATTATGTGAATCCTTTATAAATAATAATGATTTAGATGAAGCAGAAAAATGGATTCAAATGGGATTGAGTATAGTAACAAATCAAAACATTCAAAAAGAAAAGGATAAATTTTTAACTTTATATGCCAGGTATTATTTTACAGAAGAAAATTATAATAAAACTTTAGACACTTTAAAAGAGGTGAATAAAAAATCTGATGATTATTTTATTTTAAAAATAAATGCCCTGTTAAAATCCGAACTAATAGAAACAACAAAATATACTCAAATAAACCAGCTTATCAATAAAAACATCCATAAATTTTCTAAAAAATATTTAAAAGAAATATTTAATCCGATTATTCATTATTATGAGGACAACAACTATTCCTATCAATTCATCAATCACTTTAAGAACAAAATACATCATTCAAGGATTAATCTTAAAACCATTCAGCAGAAACTAAAGACAAATTCCATATTAATTGATTTTTATGTTTCAGATAAAAAAATATACTCTACATTAATCACAAAAAATGAAATAAAAACAAGCCATGTTAAAACAGAAAAATTTCATTCGCTTTTTTCAGAATATCAAATGAGCATACGAAAAAATGATGAAGAGGATTTTAAAGATGCACAGGATGATTTATTTGAATTATTATTTGAAGATATGCAGAAAGATATTTCAAAATCATCCAATATTATTTTGTATCCTGATGATTCTTTGTTTTTTATAAATTTTACAAGTGATAATAATATATTTTCTATCAACAATCAAAACATAAAAGTGATAAGGTCATACAACTCATTGATTGACTCTGCAAAAAAGGCTCTTTCATTTCAGGGCTATGGACTTATGAAAAACCTGCCTGGCAAAATAGTAATGGATTTTTCATTTAAGGAAATAAACTCATTAAAGCATTACTTTAAAAAAAGTATTATAAAAATAAATCCTTCTAAAATAAAAATAAATAAAAATATTAATTCATTTCATTTATCATTACCGGTTCTGCTTAATAAAACAAACATAAACATTATAGATGAGATGAATAATAAGCACTATAACCTATTAAACCTGTTAAAGAACAAGCATCTGTTTTTACTGCTTCTGACAAAAATGAACTACCAGGATTTAAACAGTAGTCTGCTGTTTAAAATAAACACACGCTATCTTATTCTCTCCCTGTGGCGTAATAATGATGCCTTATCAGCAATTTTCATCAGGAACTTTTATTACTATCTTACCCGCTCAAGCTCTGTTGAAAAAGCATACAGAAGAACAGTTCTTAAAATGAAGCAGAATTATGAAAACGAACTCCAATGGAACAGCTTTATTTTAATTCAATAAAGAATGCGTCAAAGGTAACAAGTAACATTTATTTAGAAAATATAAAAAATTTAGATTCTGTTATTGTAACTTTTAATACCGCATAAATTTAACATTACAAATTAAAATTATGCGGTAACCGTAACCAGTTGTCATAACAACCGGTTACAATAATCCCTTAAATCAGTTGACTATGCATTATAATTTACTAATTTTTAAAATAAAATAAGGTTTAAAGGCAGGTAAATTATGTTAAGTGATTATCCAAAAATATATTGCCCGTTTATACGGAAAACATTTAAAGTTAATCAGGAACAGTGGAAGAAACACGGCAGAGAGTATCAGTTGCGTTCACCTGAAGTTTATTTAGTATTGAACAAAGTGAATCCTGAATATGAATGGGTTTTTGAGGATAAAAACACAATAGCAATTGAAAAACTTGACGGGACTAATATTAAATTAAAGACTGAAAATGGTCGGCTCGTTGCTTTACAGAACCGAAAAAATGTGATCGACCCACTTCAAATAATTTCAGGTAAAACTCATATAATTGAAGGTATTTTCCGATCAATAGGCAAAGGTTATGTCCTCCCTGATGCAGAGCAGACAGGGGAACTGATAGGTCCAAAAGTACAGGGTAATCCTTATAACCTGGATTTCCATCTTTGGTATCCTTTTGAAAAAGCACGGGAACATCTGAATTATAAATCTTTTCATGAGCATGACAGAACCCTTGAAAATTGGAGTTCCTGGTTGAAGGATTTCCTCAAAAGCAGATTTTATATGAAAGCCCATAAATGCCCTTTTGAAGAATCAACATTTGCTGAAGGAATAGTATTTTATAATCCAAAAAGGCGTGAAGAAGGAAAAGTCTTTCAGGCAAAACTCCGCAGGGACATGTTTGATTGGTTTTATCCTGAAATAGAAATCTCCGATTATGATCCAAATGGGGATTATAAATTAGAAGACCAGGAAAAATTCGAATAGCCCTCACAAGTGATTAAAAAAAACATGATAAAATGAAACCCTGCCACTTTTTTATTTGAAATCTATTTGATCTGCAGGTTCGCTATGACTGCCCTATGGTCAGTTTCGTCATTATAGTCGGAGACAAAACAGTCTATGATCTTAATATCCTTGCTGGCAAAGATATAATCTACTCTCACAAGCGGAAGATAAGCCGGCCATGTTGCGCCGGACCCAATTCCTTTCATTAAAAAAGCATCATTCATTACGCTCAAGAGGGGATCCATCTCTTTAAAAATAGATAAACTGTTGAAATCTCCGGCCAGGACCGAATTCCGTGCTTTTTCACCAAAAAACTTTACCATACTTCTAATCTGCTTTTTTCGGACATTATAAGCCCCATTGATTCGCTTGGCGGAGAGCCCGTATCCCGGCCACCAATAGGGAGGAAGGTGTGTAGCATAAAATTTTACCTTTTTACAATTAAACCGGAAAACCGACTCCACAAGGACCCTGCGGGTACCAATCGGGATCCTCCCTGTTCTCAGTATTTTATACCTGGAGAGAATGGCCGGACCCCAGTAAGTATTCCGTGATCTGCCCTGAAAATAAATTTTACCTGGAGGACTGTTCTGCCCATATCCGAATGTATAATGATAATCCAGTGCTCTTGCCATCTCCTGGATTACCTGCACTCCCTTCTTCGGGATACTCCTCCTCCTGGACTTTGTCCCGCGTGGAGCATAGATTACCTCCTGTAAGGATATAATATCCGGACCAATTTTTTTGATCATCCTTATAATATTAGACGGGAGGCTGATACTGCTGGAGAGATTAAGGGTCATAACACGCAGCTTTTTTGCATAAAGACTATTTATTAAAATAAAAAAAATCAGGGTGCAATAGAAAACCATTCGTTTCATGATCTGTAAACCCTTAAAAGAATTCATGAACATATTGTAATACTTTGATTTTAAAAAACATTTTTTTTAAGACGGGTCACTGAAAATCAAAATGCCGGGTCATAAGATATAAGATTTAATTTCTTTTAAAATTATTTATGTTTGTTTATATAGGCAGACAATTAAGAATAGAATTTGATAGTGGATAATAAACCTGCGATTATATGATTTTAAAAAAGGATAGCCAATAATAGCATAATAAAAAATATAATAAATCAAATAGAGAAAAAATCTGACATCTTATGACCTGGCACCTTTATTTTTTTAAAATCCTATCCTATTCTTTTTTTTAGGTTTTATTTCTGGTTCTAGTAATTTTTTAATAACATCAAATACAATTTTAAATTGTTGGTCATATTTTCTTTCTAGTTCAATAATTTTTCTTTTTAAATCATCATTTGATAAAATCCATTGACGAAGTTTTATAAATGTTCTTATAATCTGAATATTCACATAAATTGCTTTTTCACTATTTAATACGCTGGATAACATTGCTACGCCTTGTTCTGTAAAAACCATTGATTGATATCTTGTCCCTCCTCTGTTTGAGGTCGCAATTTGCGACCTCAAATGTTGAAACTCTTTTTCAGTTAATTCAAACATAAAATCCTTTGGGAATCTTTTTATATTTCTTCTGACCTGTTCTTTTAATCGCTTTGTTTCAGCATCATAAAGTTCTGCCAGATCTTTATCTAACATCACTTTTTCACCTCTTATAAAATAAATTTTATTAAGTATTTGTCTTTCAGAAATTATTATAGACATATAAATACTCCTTAATTAGTTGTTTAATGTTAATTCTATAGCTTATATACAAAAAAAGAGATGACTTTTTTTAAAAACATAATTTTTTTTTATATATGCTTATATTACACCCACAACCAATTGTGTCCAATAGTGCAGTCAATCAAAACGACATGGTATCTTTTTTGGGGGAACCCCAAAAAACGACCAGAGGAAATTCTAACGAATAAAAAAATATTTCCTAAAAAATAATTGAAATTTTAAAAAAATATACCATATTTATTATGGGTGGAGTGATTTCGGAGAGAATAGTAAGCATAAAGGAATGAAAGTCAAAATGCCAGGTCATAAGATATAAGATTTAATTTCTTTTAGAATTATTTATGTTTGTTTATATAGGCAGACAATTAAGAATAGAATTTGACAGTGGATAATAAACCTGCGGTTATATGATTTTAAAAAAGGATAGCCAATAATAGCATAATAAAAAATATAATAAATCAAATAGAAAAAAAATCTGACATCTTATGACCTGGCACCATTATTTAACAAAAAGTTATTGATTTTTATATTTGTGGTGTTATATTATTATTGAGTAGATTATTGAAGTTATTATAATCTATGGAGGGCAATAAAATTATGAAGTATAATAGTTCTTTATTGAATACATATTTACCATTTACTCATGGATTACCTTCTTTTATAAATGGAATAGCGAGAACACTGGATATAGGTAATACTTTAAATAATTATCTGCCTGACTATAATCCACAAGATTTAGATAGAAAGGCTCTTATAAATGACTGGGAGACTATTGGAAGCGATTGAAATATAACAATAATTCATCAAACAGAAAAAATGTCATATGTCAAGAACAGAAACCTTTTACATTAATAAAAAAATAAAGGAGGATTGTCATGGGCACTTTCTACACAAAATGTATAATTGAAAATCATATCTCTAGAAAAAAGTCAGTTTCTATACCAAAAATACTTGTTGATACAGGAAGTGAATATACCTGGATTCCAAGTAAAATGCTTCATAAAATAGATGTTACTCGTGAAAAAAAAGATTTAGTATTTATTATGGCAAATGGTCAAAAAATAACCAGAAGTGTTGGATTTGCTATCATTAAAACAGAAAAATCTTTTACAATTGATGAAGTTGTATTTGGTGAAGAAGGTGATATGCTTCTGCTTGGTGCAAGAACTTTAGAAGGTCTTAATTTAACAGTAGATTCTCGCTTAAAAAAACTTGTGGCAGCAGGGCCATTGCCAGCAGCTTATGTTAGGATGAAATAGGGTTAGGTACCTGTTCCTTACTTCTTACTTTTTAAAATTATTTATGCCAGTTATATAAGCAGACAATTAAGAATAGAATTTGACAGTAGATAATAAACCTGCGGTTATATGATTTTAAAAAAGGATAGCCAATAATAGCATAATAAAAAATATAATAAATCAAATAGAGAAAAAATCTGACATCTTATGACCTGGCACCATTATTCATTTTGTTATTCATTTTGAAAGAAACCTCTTTTTAACTTCCTCGTGAGAAATAACATGTCCTTCTTCATCAGCCTTTAAAGCAACTGCTAATTTTTTTTTAACATAAAATTCATACATAATATCATCCCAAGTCGCCTGGTCTGGCAATTTGTTGATGAGCTTTGTTGCTTCTTCTTTAACAATACTCATAACCTTTCCACCTCCTTTATGGGATGTCGTCGTTATATATCCGAAACAGTTCAGATATTCTTCCAAACATAACAGTATATGCGAACAGCTCGAATACAACACCCTATAGATGTATTTTGCTTTATGGGGCTTCTACTAATAAATATTATACTCTATTTTATACAATATGTCAAATGAATTTTTTCTGATACAAATAAAAGGACGAAAGGTTTCTATTCTCGAAATACAACAATAATTCATCAAACAGAGAAAATGTCATATGTCAGGAACAGAAACCTTATATATTTATTTAAAGAGGTGATTTATTTATAAATATTTTTCAAAAAAAAAGTATCTATAATTCCTAATGATTAGGCTAATAATAAGTTAGGTACCTATTCCTTACTTCTTACTTTAATAATATCGCTTTTCACATTTCAAGGGCTGATCCCATTTTTCCTAATCCACAAGAAATCCTATTTTCTTTTTTGGCTTCTCTGGAGGCGGCTTTAATAACTGCCGGATAGCTTCAAAAATTGTCTTTATTTGGTGGTCATGATCTTTATATTTTTCTTCTAATTCCTTTATTTTTAATCGCAAATCCTTATGTGAGATAATCATTTCTCTTATTTTAGTAAATGTCCTCATAATTAGAATATTAACTTGAATTGCTCTTTTGCTCCTTAATATACTTGATAACATTGCAACTCCATTTTCAGTAAAAGCTAATGGAAGTTTTCGTTTCCCACCCCAACTTGAAGTACCAAAATGGCACTTCAAGTTCTCAAATTCCTCTTTTATTAATTGAAACATAAAATCTTCAGGGAATCTATCTGAATTTCTTTTAACTTGCCGATTTAAATATCTAGTTTCAACCCCATAAAGTTCAGCTAAATCTTTATCCAACATCACTTTTTTACCTCTGATAATAAATATTCTTTTTTCAATTAATTCATCAGGAATAGTTATTTTTATTTTAGCTTCCATTATAATTTCCTCCTATATTTTATATACAAAAAAAAGTTACTGATTTTTTAATAATTATAAAAAAAATTTATTGTGGTAGGATTGTACCATTTTAGGTCCAAATTCCAAAAAAAACCGTATAAATTGTATATACTTATACACAAGTGATAGCATTTTATACGGAGCTATTATGGAGTCTAAAGCACAAAAACTTTAGTGAATTAGGGATAGGTGCCTGTTCCTTTCTTCTTATGTATTTATATGATATCAACAAATAAAAAGACGAAAGGTTTATATTCTTGACATATAATAAAAATTCATCAAACAGAGAAAAATGTCATATGTCAAGAACAGAAACCTTTTATGTTTTGAAGATAAAAGTGTCACCAGTGATGACACAATTACACGGTGATATAACGAATGTATTCAGGGATACCTATGTGCTTGACTTCCTTAACCTTCCAAAAACTCACAGTGAGAAGGACTTGCAGAAAAGCATTGTAGCAAATCTGCGCGACTTT
The DNA here is from genome assembly GCA_965373035.1 of uncultured bacterium. Taxonomy (GTDB): domain Bacteria; phylum Spirochaetota; class JAHITG01; order JAHITG01; family JAHITG01; genus CBDVEP01. The sequence goes on along the minus strand of CBDVEP010000125.1, from coordinate 792 downwards.
ATTCTTGAATTTGGTAAAGACTTTGCTTTCATAGGGCAGGAATATCGCATTCAGGTGGGTAAGAACGATTATTTTATAGACCTGCTCTTTTTCCATCGTGGATTAAGGTGTTTAGTAATGGTTGAACTTAAAATAAACGATTTTAAACCGGAATATCTTGGTAAACTTAATTTTTACCTGGAAGCACTTGACCGTGATATCAAGAAACCTGATGAAAATCCAAGCGTGGGCATAATTTTATGTAAATCAAAAAATGATGAAGTAGTAGAATATGCTCTCAGTGGCAATCTTTCTCCAGCACTTATTGCAGAATATAGGACAAAATTAATCCCTAAACAGGTGCTTCAAAAAAAATTACATGAATATTTTTTACTTGGTCAAAAAGACGGAGAGCGCCAATAATATAACAAAGTAGAAGAAATACTGCAGGGACGATATTGTGTAATGTGAATGAAAATGAGTACATGGTCTTTCAGATTACAGCACTGTGGAATAAAATATTTTTCTCACCTTCAAATGCCATAGTTTCATAAGAATCAGCAAAATATAGGAAAGCTCAATTGATTATGTCATTTGTCAAGCAGGCTGTCGCTAAATTAAAAATACAATCCCATCCATGTTGTTAAAATATAATTAATTTGCCTGAATTAAAACAGATTCATCTGTTTCCTTATTATACTCAGGTTGACCAAATGATTTTTCCTCTTGTTGCATTAATAATCCGTCTTAAATCAAAGTGCCGGGTCATAAGATATAAGATTTAATTTCTTTTAAAATTATTTATGTTTGTTT
>CBDVEP010000124.1:0-8900 GCA_965373035.1 uncultured bacterium | reverse complement strand
ACTAAAAAAGAAGACAATAAAATCTTAAATTATTACATTTCCACACTTATAGAATATAAGCAATTAAACCAGAAACTTATAAATAATGAAAAAAAATTATTAAGTGTTATTAATTTATTACCTAATATTTTTATACGGATTGATTATGATGGTACAATTAAGTATGTTAATAATCAATTTGAAGATATCGCAGGCTATACTTTTAATAATTTACTTAATAAAAATTTCTTTAATGTTTTTATTAAGAAAAACGTTAAGACATTCTTAAAAAATAATATTCTTAAAAAAGATTTAATCAACTATGAAATCAGCTTAACTTCTAAAAATGGGGAAGTAAAAAATTTACTTTTATTTTCCAAAAAAACTGATGATGAAATTTTACTAATAGGAACAGACATTACAAGAAGAAGAATAATCGAAGAAAAATTATTTGATTTATCCAGAAGATTTGCAAGTATTTTTAAAATTTTACCAGTTGGATTAGTTCTGGCTAATAAAGATGGTGTTATTTTTCAAATTAATGAAAAATTAAAGGAATTAACAGGTTATAATGAATTTGATTTAATAGGAACTAAATGTTTTAAATCCTTATGCTTTAAAAATATATGCCCTCTGATTAAAAAAAAGAATGGAGAAAAAGAGGAAGATATTATTACATTAAAGAAAAAAAACAGGGAAATTCATGTGATCAGGTCATGCCAAAAAATAATTTTAAATAAAAAAATCTGGTTATTATTAACTTTAACAGATATCACTAATATCAGAAAAGCTGAAGAGGAACAAATATACTCATTAAAATTAGAACAATTATTAAACAAAATTATTTTCCAGTTAATTAATTCTAAAAACATGGAAAATGACATAAAATATTGTTTTAATATCATTGGAAACGAATTAAAATTATCTGAAATTAATTTATTTGAATTCATTTTTAAAGACAAAAAAATATATTTAAAACAGGGCTACAATTGGGGGGAAAACAAAATTCCAGATAATTTACTAAAATTAGATATAAGTTCTTTGCCATTTTTTAATAATGAAATTTTAAAAAAGACACAAAATATAATAATTAACAGTATTAATGATCTTCCTGATTATGCTGTTAATGAGCGATTACTTATGGAACAATTAAATATTAAATCCGCCATTATCTGTCCTCTTGTTTATAATAAAATTTTTGGGTTTATTGGGTTTACAGTTATTAACAAAGCTATAAGATGGAAAAAAGCTGATATAAATTTTCTAACTTTATTTTCTGAAATATTAGTAAGTATTATATCAAAACAAAAAATAGAAAAAAAATTTATAAAAAGCGAAGAAAAGTTCATGTTAATAGCTGAAGAATCTAAAGATATGGCTTTTTACATTTTGTCAGATAACGGTAAAATTATAAAATGGAATAAAGGAGCTGAAAAATTTTATGGTTATAATGAAAAGGAAATTCTTTTTAAAAATTTTGATTTTATTACTAAAGATAAAAAGGCAGTTGAAGAAAAATTAAACCAGGCAAAAGAAAAAAATAAATATACAACATTAAAACCCGAAAGAAGGATAAAAAAGAATGGAAAAATTATCCTTGTAGAAGAAACCATTATAAGCCTTAAAGAAAATAATCAAATAATTAATTATACTGTTATTGATAAAAATGTTACAGAAAAAGAATCTTTTATCAGAGAATTAATTGAATCTCAAAAACTAGATGCAGTTGGAAAATTAGCTAGCGGATTAGCTCATAATTTTAATAATATATTTACCACTATGAGTGGATATATGGAATTAATCTTCCAGGATATCGACACAAGCAATCTTATTTATGACAACCTTGAAAAAATGTATAATTCTCTGAATAAAGCTATTGAAACAAGTAACCACCTTATCCATTTAAGCAAAAAAAATATTGTTCAATTTGTACCAATAAACATTAATGATATTATCAATAACCTTTCACCACTGTTAAAGACTGTTCTCGGAGAAAAAATTAAATTAGTTCTTGAATTAGATAACAATTTAAAAACAATCAACGCTGACAGATCCCAAATTGAACAAATTATAATTAATTTAATAAATAATGGAAAAGATGCTATTATTGATGAAGGGTTACTTGTTATTGAAACAGAGTATAAAATCTTAGATAAGGTTATTATTACATCCTCTATTAATATTCCTGCTGGTAATTATACTTTACTAAAAATTTCTGATAGTGGATGTGGAATACCAGACAATATAAAAGAAAAAATATTTGTTCCTTTCTTTTCCACTAAAGAAAATCAAAAAGGTCTTGGTCTGACTATTATTTATAATATTATCAAACAGCACTCCGGATACATTAATTTAAAAAATAATCAGGATGGCGGCACTGTCTTTGAAATTTATTTTCCATCATCAGAAAAAGGAGCAATTCTTTTAGAAAAAAAAACTGTTGATAAGGAAAAGCTTATTAATATGACCATATTATTAGTTGAAGATGATAATGAAATTAAAGATCTTATGGAAACAATTTTAATAGATGACGGTGCCAGTGTCTTAACTGCTGATAATGGAGGGGAGGCTCTTAATATAATTCAAAATAAAAAAGATTTGATTAATTTATTAATAACTGATATTATAATGCCTAATATGAATGGAAATGAATTATATCTTCAAGCAAAAAAAATAATACCTGATTTAAAAGTACTTTTTACATCTGGTTATAATGATGTATTTTTAAATCTTGATAAAGATTTGCAAAAAGAAACTGAATTTTTACAAAAACCTTTTACTGCTAAGAAGTTATTGGAAAAAATCAATCTTGTTATAAGGGCACGTTGAAAGTAAATATTCGTTTAACCGATGATTTTAATAGAAATTTATGTTTATAAAAATAAAGATTACTTTTATCTTGTTATTTATCCAAATTATTTTACTGGCTAATACATTTGGTTTCAATGTATGGAAAAAACCTGTTCTTATATCTTTTAATAAATATAATAATAAATATCCTGACATCTTTCAGGAAAATAACCTCACATTTATTACATGGACAATGTATAAAAAAAACATTCCATACATTTATTTTAATTATAAAGATAATAAATGGCATACTCCCTCACTTGTTACTAAATTATATAAAAAAAAAATAGTTCTTCCTTCTATAATTTACAAGGATGGGACTATATATGTCTTTGTAAGCAATGATAAAAATATAATACAACTCTTTTATAAAAAATTTAATTCTAAAAATAAATTTAATCAAATAACCCCTGCTTCAAATGAAAAATTCAGTATTTTACCAAATACTTATAAATTTAATAACAACATTTTCATGTTTTATCAAAAATATATAAATAATAAAGAATTTAAGATTAAATATTTTACTAATATTGAAAAAAATCTCTTGCCTGCTTCTTTTCATACTTTAATTCATGTAAGTGGTAAAGAACATGGTTCATTTTTTCCTGTAATCAAATTTTATAACAATAAAATTTTTGCATTATGGGTTGATAGATTTGGAAAAGGAAACCTTAGAAATGATGTTATTTATATAAGCTCCAGTTCTGATAACTACAGAGAATGGTCAGAAAGCACAATTATTTCAGACCTTAAAAAAGATGCTCAATTCCCTGATTTTATAATTAAAAATGATAAGCTCTATCTTGTTTATACCAGTTCAGAATATAAAAATTTTCAATATAGTACATTTTTAATAACAAAAATTTTTAACCTTAACAATTTAGCTCTCCTGTATTCTAATAAAATCAATTTAAAATTTTCTATGTTTTATAGATTAAAATTAAGATGGTTTAAAAATAATTTTTACATATTCTGGTACTCTTATATAAAAAAAACCTCACAGATTTTCTTTATCCAATCAAGTAATTTCAAAAACTGGGCATCCACTATTCAAATTACAAAAAAAAATAAAAATAAATTAATGAAAGTAAATAGCCTTAATAATTTATCCTTAATATATGAAAAACATACCAGAAATAAATCATTGATTTTTTACCAGGAAAAAGATTGCCATTGTAAACCACCAATACTATATTCAACAACCCATAAATCAAATAAATGGTCTTATAAAAACTCTGTTATTTTTAAATGGAAAGAACCTTATGATACTTCAGGAATTAAAGGATATGCTTATATCATGGATAACAATCCAGCCACAACTCCTGAAATTCAGAATTTATCTTCACAATTTAATGGTAAAAGCTTTGAAAACTTAGAAAATGGCACTTATTATTTTCACTTATGTGCAATTGACAGAGCAGAAAATTTTAGTCCTGCTGTTCATTATAAAGTTATGATTAATACTTCTCCACCAGATTCTCCTGTAATTTATTCAAAAACCCATCAGGAGTTTATACCCAGCAATAACAATTCACCCTGCTTTTTCTGGCATCAAAAAGATAAAAGACCTGTTAAAGGATATAGTTATTTATTAACCCATGATGAAAATTTAATTCCGAGAAAAAAAATAAATACTCAGGGAACAAATATAACATTCAAATATTTAAAGGAAGGAATATGGTATTTTAAAGTCAGGGCATGTGACATTTATGCGAGATGGAGCAGTTATTCAACATATACCATATCTATTGAAAAAATTCTCCTTGCATCAAAAGCCCCAATGGATGCTGAGAGCAGATTTTCTTATATTGTAAGAGCTGGAGATGTTCTATCTATTATTATTAATAAAATATTACAAATTAAAAAAAAATTAGAGTGGCGTGATTATGAAAAACCTGTTGGGAAATTTAATTATTTACAAAATCTGGATTTTTTAAAGCCTGGCGATATTGTTATGTTCCCAATTATAATTGCCAAACCTTCTGATACTATAGAAAAAATATCACGGGATGTTTTTGGAACAGAATATAAATGCGAAAAAATAATTATTGTTGGAAAGGAAAAAGGAATAGAATTAGATGCTGGTGATAAAGTTATTGTAAAAGATAAATTTTTTTTAAAAACCGGAAAATTTCAAAAAAAATTTAAATAAATAATTATCTTTCATATTTATTTTTAATGTTTTTAAGCATATGCAAAAGAGATGTTACATTAAACATGCGCCCGAACTGCTTAACTGCAAAGGCTGTTTCAGTATAATTATCAAATGAATAATCTATCTGTAACTTATGAAGTGCTTCCATTATATTTTGTTTGATCTCTTCAGGAAGTATTTCCTTTTCTCTATTCTCCAGTTCAAGAAATTTTGCATAACCAGAATAATAACTAGCTTTTATTCTTTGTGTTTCAAATTCTCTGTTAGAAGCAGGTGATTCATCATAATTTAACTTCTTTATATAAGGGTCATACTCTTCTAATTCAAGTAATACAACTTTTGATTCTAAACTACCATTTAAATTGCCTAATACTATAAGTTTAGGAGATTTTGATTTATAAAATTCAATAGCCTCAGTTACATTTTCTGCATCAAAAATCTCTAAATCTAAACTTGCCAGTATAGCAAATAAATCCACCTTCATTTTAAAATTTTTTACATCAGGAATAAAAACTAAAACTCCTTTCTCAGAATCTTTATAAAAAATTTCCTGAACTACACTTTCAACCTCATTTTTAACAATAGACATGACTTTTGAATTTAACATTGTCCCATATTCAATCAATAACTCTTTATTACCACTTGACATATTAATTTCAGAAGAATAAACATCTTCTAAAATTGTAATTTTCCTCCGTTTTTTACTTTTTTGATTCATTATATCATATTCTTTAACAATCTGGGGTAATTGATTAATTGGTATGATTCCGGATGAAGGAATAAACAAAGAAGGATTTATTTTTTTTAATACTTTCTGAATCTTTCTATCAGTATTAACAGAAACATTAATTATATTTCTTTGAAATAAATCATTTAAATGCTCTTTTGTAACAAGATAAGATTTATTAATATCTCTGGTTTGACTGACAATAAAAATAGCAGAGATAGAAGGATCCTTTCTGTTAAACATTAAATTGTAGCTATCAATATTTTCAATTTTTAATAAATCTCTTACTGGTATTATCATATCTAATAAATAATAAATTAAATTCTATTTTCAACTGAAATATTAAATAACTACGCATTACAATATTAATGAGTAGCCAAATTTACAGTAAACTTTAGTGCTTCAAATAAACTTCTGTCATAAGCCCTGTTTTTACCAGCTATATCATATGCTGTTCCATGATCCACAGAGGTTCTAATTATAGGAAGCCCTATAGTCACATTAATCCCATTGCCAAAAGAAAGCATTTTAAAAGGTATTAACCCCTGGTCATGATACATGGCAATAATTCCATCATAAACAGGATACTTATTATATTGTATGAAAAATGCATCCGGGACAAATGGGCCTTCACTATAAACACCTTTTTCTTTTAGTTCTTTAATTGCCGGGATAAGAATTTTTTGTTCTTCATTTCCAAACAAGCCTCCATCACCAGCATGAGGATTTAAACCTAAAACAGCAATTTTTGGCCTGCGATATCCCAGAGAAATTAATGTATGATAAGTATTTTTAATTGCGTTTTTAACATTCCCTTTTGTTATATATCTGAATACATTCTTTAATGCAATATGTGTAGTTACCAGGGTAACTTTCATTTTACTGGAAGCCATCATCATATTAAAATTAGAAACTTTCAACTTTTCTGCTATATATTCAGTATGACCTGTAAACTTTTTATAGGATAAAGCAACTACTTCCTTATTTAAAGGTGCTGTAACAATTCCATCAATTTTTTTTAATTGAGCTAACTGAACTGCTTTATCCACACATTTTAAAGCAGCAACCCCCACATTCTTCATAGGTTTTCCAAGATGAAAACCTTCAATATTTATTTTATCATCAATATTTATTAAACCTAACATATTATTTTGTAATAAATATACATCCTCTGGCTGATTGATTATCTTTAAATCTATATTATATTTATAACGATGAATTGTCTGGTTAAATAAATATTTATCTCCAATTAAAATAAACTCACAAAATTTTTTATAAGATTTCCGCATGAACATTTTACATATAATTTCCGGTCCAATTCCACATGCATCACCCATTGTAATCCCAATTATTGGTTTAAGTTCTTTCATCATATAACTTTGTAATTAATTCCTGAGAAGATTTTTCTAAATCATGCAAAATAATACATTTCCCTTCTAATACAACACCATGCTGAATAATTAATTCAGGCGTTTTAATATTCCCAAGAACTTTAGCTGTTGGCAGCAGCATAACTCTATTATTAGCAACAATGTTGCCTATAATAATTCCCTCAACAATTACATTATTAGCTTTTATATTTGATTTAACTTTTCCTGTTTTTGTAATATGTAATGAATTAATAAACAAAGAAGCACCTTCAAATCTTCCATCTATCTGAAGCTCCCCGCTAACATAAAATTTCCCCTCAAAAAAGGAATTAGCACCAATAATAGTTTTTGAACTTTCTTTTTTTACCATTTAATTAAAACCTCCATATTAATGTACAATTACGAATTATTTAAACTCAATATTTCATCAGGCATATCTATTGAATCTATAAATTCCTTACAAAAATCATATATATATCGCAGGGCATCTATGATAAACCAATTATTTAATAACCTTTTCCCTTCAATATTAGAAAAAACTATTTCATCCTCTGGATTTAAAACTATATTATCTTTTTTTTCATAATCCTGAATAAGTTCTTCAATAAAAATACTTATATCATTTATAAATTTTACAGAATCAATCAATAATGCCCTAGCTTGCTTGTTTTTCATTAAATTTAATTTCTCAATATAAGATGAAATAGAAGCCTCAGAAGATTCTTCAAGAATATCTATATACTGTTTAATTAATCTCTTTAAATGCTCAAAAGAATTATAAAATTTATCTCTTTCTCTTGAATGATAATAATCTAATTTAAGATGAAAATCACTTAAAGCACCTAATAATTCTTCTTCAAACACATTAATATATGAAATAGCTGAATTAACTTCATTATCATTACAATTAGGATGAATTTTTTTTACTGGAAATTTTGATAAGATTTTGTTCTCCTTTTTTTTAGATTTGGAAGGGGCTATTATTTTAACAACAATTTCTTCCTGCTGTTCATCCTCTTGTAATACTTCTTCTTCTCCATACCTTTTTAAATTATTAATTTGCATTTTGTGCTCTTTCATCTCCTTTTTAACACGTTCTTTCTGTTTAAAATCATTAGTTATTTTGTAAACCCCTTTTAGCTTTTTTAATATTTCATTTAATTTCTCAAGGTTCATAAGAATATTATATCTATTTTTAAACCTATGGCAAGTTTTTTATTCAGATAAAATACCCGAATGTTCTAATAACTTTAAAAATAATCTTCTTTTTTCGGAAAAATTTATATTTTTAAATTCATTTTTAATAAAAAAAATAATATCATATCCTTTTTTAAATATTTCTTTATTTAATCTGAATAATTCACGCACATGCCTTTTTGCTTTATTTCTCATAACTGCATTCCCAAATTTTTTATTAATAGAAATAGCAAATCTTGTATAACCTGTTTTATTTTGTAAAATAAAAATTTTTAAATATTTATCTGAATATTGCTTTCCTGTTTTAAAAATATTTAAAATATCTTTTTGTAATTTAATATGTTCTCTTTTCTGTATTCCAAATTTTTTCATATAGATAAAATATATTAAAATGAAAAGGAATGTAAAATAATATTTTTAAAATAAAAAGGTTGAAAGGCAAATTAAGATAATTATATTTTATATAAGGAAATAAGAAATTATAAAAAGCGCCCATAGCTCAATAGGATAGAGCGTTGGACTGCGGTTCCAGAGGTTGGAGGTTCAAGTCCTCCTGGGCGCAAAAAAAATTATTAAATTTTTATTGAAATTAAATTTATAATATTTATATTATAATTGAGGT
>CBDVEP010000123.1:0-9011 GCA_965373035.1 uncultured bacterium | reverse complement strand
AAATCATAATTTCTAAAAATAAAAACAACATAAAAAACCTTATTTTTTTAAATATAATTAATTACCTGTCAGAATACTGCTCTCAAAAGAAAGATATTAATATTTTTTTAAATAATTTACTTACAGAAGTAACCAATAACTATCTTGCTGATAATATAAAATATCAACTAATGCTTAATCACATTGCTGATAATCCTGAAAAGGTAAAAAAGTTACAGGCTCAATTAGGCTATATTAATAATTTTTTTATCATTGGACCATTTAAAAATGAAAACCGAACAGGGATGCAAAAAATTTATCCACCGGAAACATCTATTAATTTTAATAAAAAATATAAAAAATCTACTTATCATTCAATAAAATGGCGTAAACTACATTTTAATCATTTTAATTGTATCAATCTAAAAAATTATTTAACTCCTGATGAAAATGGAATTGTTTATCTGTTAACTTATATTCAAGTTACTAATTCAGGAAATCATGATATTATTTACGGCAATAATGACGGAATTAAAATATGGGTTAACAACTGTTTAATTGTAAATGAAGATATTTACAAATCTTCTTATTTTGAACAAAACAGAGTAAAAGTCTTCTTAAAAAAAGGATTGAATAAAATTCTTATTAAATCCTCTTCTGAAGAAGGATACTGGGATCTCTTTTTCAGAATACTGCCATTAAATTACTCAATATCCTGTAATAAAAAAAATGAATCTATTTTCATAAAGGAACTCTCAAACTCAGATTATCATATCAAACATTCTTTTTATAATATTGAAAATAAATTCAAAGAGCATTTTTATAAAGGTGTGTATTACTTTATTACTAAAAACTATCCTGATAATAAAAGACTGGATGAACATTATTTTGAATTAAGTTTAAAACATGAAAAGGACAATCCCATCTATCATTATTATTATGCACTGGCTCAAAAAGAAAATTCTATTTCCATGCAGTATTTTTTAAAATCCATTCAATTACAGCCTTTAAACATTGAAGCACGTCTTCAACTGATGATTCATTATTATAATCTAAACTATGATGATAAAGTGCTGGAATATGCAGAACAGATAAAAAAATTAAATAACAAATTTCACCTGTCAAAATATTATAAAGCACTGGTTTTTTATAATAACAATTTATTTCATCAATCCCTTATTAATTTTTCAAAATGTGAAAAAAATAATATAAACTTATTTGATTCATATTATTACATGGGACAGATATACTGGGAATTAAAAGATTACTCATTAGCAGGGAAATATCTTTTGAAATCTTTTTATCAAAATCCTGCAGATTTTCACTTGACATATTACAATAAGCTAATCAATCTTATGGTTGCGAATAATGAACTTAACAAAATAGACAATTTAATTAATTATGCTCTTAAATATAAAGGAGATTGTCCTTATTTATCCGTAAGCTTCGGTGAATTTTATTTAAACAGGCAGGAATTAAATAAAGCAAATTATTACATTACTGATTCCTTACGGATGGACCCTTATAACCCTCCGACATTAAAAATCGCATCTGACATTATGATAGACAGTGGAAAAACTAATAAGGCAATTGCCTTTCTCCAGAGAATTATTGAAAGTGATATTCATAATAAAAACATTAAAAGAAGACTTAAGTTTTTACAAGGAGAAAGTTTTGACATAAAACAAAGCTATAAACCAGATATAAAAAAAACACTTAAAAAAATATTTAAAAAATCAAACAATGAATATCAAAAAAAACATAAGGATATTTCAGGGATTATTTTTCATGATTCAGAGATTGTTGAACTTTCAAAAAGCGGAGCTTCAGAAAAATTAATTACAAAAATTTATTATATTTTAAATGATAATGGTATTAAAAACTTTAAAACTGATACAATTAATTACAATCCTGATTTTGAAAATGTGGAAATCATAACAGCTAAAACTGTTTACAGGGACAAGCAGGAATTTAATGCTTTTAACATAAAAGACTATTCTCATATTAATGAAGAAGAAAAAGTGTATTATAGATACAATTCCAAGACAATTCATTTTCCCAGGGTAAAAAAAGATTCTGCTATTATCCTTCAATATTTTATCTGGTCAAAAGCAGAAACTCCCCTGAAGAAAACTTATTTTGGAGATATAACAATGGCAGGACATTTTTTTCCTGTATATAAAAAGGATTATATTGTTATTCTGCCTGAAAATATGAGGTTATATTATTATTATAAAAATTTCAAATCAAAACCTGACTTAAAAATAAAAAAAACACAAAAGAAAAAAATATATAAATGGCAGTTTAAAAAATCACCTGCTTTTATTTATGAAACACTTATGCCCCCTATTGAAAACATAGCTCCAACCTTAATGGTCTCTACTTTTAATAAATGGGAACAAATTGGCAAATGGATATGGAAATTGTCTGAAGAAGGAATTAATATTAATGAGGCTATGAAAAAATTTATAAAAAATATTAAAGCCAAACACCACGGGCAAAAAGAAAAAATAATTAAAGATATATATAATTTCATACGGGATAAAATCAGGTATGTTGGGATAGAATATGGATTAGGAGGCATACAGCCCAGAAATGCTATTGAAGTATGGACAAGCAGATATGGGGATTGCAAGGATAAAGCCCTTCTTTTAACTGTTCTTTTAAAAGAGCTTGACATAAAAGCATACTTGGCTCTAGTAAGAACAAAAGACAGAGGATGCGAAAATTTTGAGCTTCCTTTTTTAGGGACGTTTAATCATGCTGTTTGTATGGTTTGTTTAAACAATAAAAATTTATTTCTTGATGCAACTGCTAGTTTTTTTGACATTAATGAATTTCCATTTTTTGACAGGGAAAATAAAATATTCATTATCAATCCGACACATTACAAATTTTTATCCCCCCCTTCTTATAAAAAAAATGAAAATAAAAAAATTACTATTCTTTCCAACATAATTTATAATGACCATTCCATGAAAAGTAAAATAAAAAGTTATCGTTTTGGCCAATTTACTCCTTCCTTAAGATATTTATCCATGGATAAAGAAAACCATATTAAAAACATAGAATCCTACTGGAATTCTTTTCTTCCTGGCTGCAAACTTATTGATTTAAATTATTATTTAGATAAAAATATGTTTGAATATAACATGAAAGTAGAGAACATTCTGACTCAAAGTGAAGGTTATTATAAATTTAAACCTGTAACAGATAAAATTAATTTTTATCAAACTTATTGTACTGCTAAAAAGAAAAACTATAAAATTTTATTTGACTTTCCTTATACCTTAGAAAAAACCCTGCTCTATAAATTAGACTTTAATGTTAAAAATATTATCCTTCCGGAAGATAAATTAATTAAAAATAAATTTTTAGAATATTACATTCAATATAAAAAAAAGAATAAAAATATTACAGTTAAAAGAAGTTTTAAATTAAAAACAATAAAAATACTGCCAAAGGATTATTCTGCATTTAAAAAATCATGCGTTGAAATAGATAAATGTGAAAATAAGGAAATTAAGATTGAAAAATAAATATTAAGTGCCAGGTCTTCACTTTATCACTTTTTTACTAATAAAAAGTGATAAAGTGAAGACCTGGCACTTATAAGCCTGTTGTTTCTGAATAATAAATTTTGGCAAGTTCATTGACTTTTTCAGGAAGATAATCAACTGGATTAACAGGATAATTTCTTATCCTGATTTCAAAATGAAGATGATAACCTGTTGACCTGCCTGTTTTACCTACCAGACCGATAATCTGACCCTGCTCTACTTTATCACCTAATCTAACCAGGACCTTTTTAAGATGAGCATACCTGGTTTGAAAAAAATTCTTATGATTGATAATCACAAGATAACCATATCTTCCTCTTCTGCCTGCAAATAAAACCTCACCCTCACTTGAAGTAACTACTTTAGTGCCTACAGGAGCAGCAATATCAATGCCTTTATGAAATTTTTTTCTCCATCCCCATTTTCGAAGTCCAAACCCGGATGTTATCCTGCCGTAAAGGGGCCATATAAGATCACCCTTTTTTAATGGTATAATGATAAGGTCAGCTCTTTTTTTTAAATAATTTTCTGATACAGGTATAAATAAATATGCTTTATATTTTAACCTTGCTTTTGACCGTAATCTATTGATTCTGGCTAATTTTTTAATTGTAGTTCCGCATCTTCTGGCAATTCGATATAAAGAATCTCCTCTTCTTATTCTGTACCAGTAACCATAACTATTTCTGTATTTATCAATCACCATGCCGTTTTTCAATTTATATATTTTTTTTAATTGAACTATTTCAGTACTGTTATTTTTTATCCTGGTTCGTAATTTACTTAATGAGACAGGAACATTTACAATCTGAATATTAGTTATATAGCAACTGTTAAATAAGAGTATTATAATTAATAAAAGGTTTTGTTTCATATTATAATTATTGGCAAAATTTAAATTTATCTTTAATAAATACTTAAATACTATAAACTTAATTTCTATTGTCAAATTATTGTAAAAAACTATTGATTTTGTAAATTAATATATTACTTTACACACAATTTTTATGATAAAAGGAAATTTTTATGGAAAAAACATTAAGGGGATATGCATGGAAATTCAGCGATAATATCAGTACAGATTTAATTGCACCTGGCAGATATTTTCATTTAAGAAGTAATTTAGAAGAGTTAGCAAAACATACACTTGAAGATGCTGATCCTGATTTTGTTAAAAAAATAAAAAAAGGAGACATTATTGTTGGAGGTAAAAATTTTGGACTGGGTTCTTCTAGAGAACATGCTCCTACTATTATCAAAATATCAGGCATAAGTGCTGTTATTGCAAAATCCTTTGCCCGTATTTTTTTTCGCAATGCTATTAATGTAGGACTGCCTGTTATTATTTGTGATACAGATAAAATTGAAAGTGGCGATGAACTTCAAATTAATTTAACACAAGGAAAAATCGAAAATGTAACAAAAAAAATTAAATTAGAATTTCCCCCTTTGCCTGAAATCATGCAGAAAATTTTAGAAAAAGACGGCCTAGTTAATTATATAAAAGAATATGGAGAATTAAAAATATAGGTATAGGTGTCATTGCGAGGACTAAACATGAAAATTAAAGAACCTATTAAAGGGAAAAAATTATCAATTAAAGAAAACTCATTAATCATTCCAGACATTATCCAGATTCCATTTATTCAAGGAGATGGAATTGGGGCAGATATTACAAAAGCAACTCTGCCTGTTATAGATGCAGTTGTTAAAAAAGCATATAACAACAAAAAAAAAATAATATGGTTTGAAATATATGCTGGAGAAAAAGCACTTAAATTTTATGATAATGTTATACCTCAAGAAACACTGGATTTAATTGAAAAATATAAAATTCTTTTAAAAGGTCCTTTAACAACACCTGTAGGAGGCGGATATAGAAGTTTAAATGTATTCCTTCGCCAGAATTTTAATCTTTATGCCTGTATTCGGCCTGTTAAATATTACAAAGGTGTTCCCTCCCCTGTTTTACACCCGGAATATATGGATGTTGTTATATTCAGAGAAAACACAGAAGATGTATATGCAGGAATAGAATGGCAAAAAGATTCAAAGGAAGTTAAAGAGCTTATTACAATATTAAAAGAAAAATTTGATGTATCAGTGCGCACTGATTCAGGAATTGGCATCAAGCCTATCAGTGAATCCAGCTCTAAAAGATTAGTACGCATGGCAATTGAATATGCAATAAAAAATAAACGAAAAAAAATTACGCTTATGCATAAAGGAAATATTATGAAATTCACAGAAGGTGCATTTAAAAACTGGGGATATGAAACAGCAGAAAAAGAATTCAGTGATATCATTATTACAGAAGAAGAATTATATGATAAATATAAAGGAAAAGTTCCAAAAGGAAAAATAGTTATTAATGACAGGATAGCAGACAGTATGTTTCAGCAAATTTTAACAAGGGCTAATGAGTATGATGTTATTGCTACTACCAATTTAAATGGTGATTACATATCAGATGCCTGTGCTGCTCAGGTTGGAGGACTCGGGCTGGCACCTGGCGCAAATGTTGGAGATACTATAGCTATCTTTGAAGCTACACATGGAAGTGCTCCTAAATATACTAATCTGAACAAAGTCAATCCCTCCTCTCTTATCCTTTCTTCAAAATTAATGCTGGAATATTTAGGTTGGGATAAAGCAGCCAAATTAATAGAAATAGGAATTCAAAAAGCGATTAAACAAAAAAAAGTAACTTATGATTTGGCACGGCTGATGAAAAATGCAACCGAGGTTAAATGTTCAGAGTTTGCAGAGCAAATTATAGAAAATATTTAAGCATCTATTCCACTATTATTTTACGGATATTATTAACATTAATAAAAGAAGAATATTTTGCAAGAATTTTTTTATAATACTTGTAAGCTGTCTGCTTCTTCCCCAATTTATTAAGATATATCCAGCCAAGAAGTTCTAAAGCAAAAGGCTTAATAAAAGACTTGATCTTTATTATCTTCTTTAACTCTTCAATAGATTTATCATACTCACTATTATACATGTAAGCTCGTGCAAGATAATAAAAAAGTATACTGTCAAGATTATCATTATTAAAATGAAGTTCTTTTAATATTTTTATTATTTTTTTATGATTTTTTAAATAATAAAACTGAAAAAATTTCATTACTTGTTTCTTTTTATTTTTATTATTTTTAATAAATTCATTATCCAGTAAAAAAAGTAAATTAACACAATCATTAGCCTCATCAGTTTGAGGATATATTTCTATATACTTTTTTAAATCTTTGATAATGATGGTATATTCATTTAAAAAAAGGTTGACAATGATTTCATTGAAAAATAGTTTACTTTTAGGATACTGTTTTTTCTTCATTTCACCTGAAATTAATTTCATGGCTTTTTGATACTGTGTTTTTAAAATCAGCAATTTGAAATACAAATCCATTGATTCATTATTAAATTGTTTTTTTACACACTGTATAGCCTTATTGTAATCTTTTAATTTTAGATAATTTAAAGCTATGTGGTAATTAATGGCATTTTTTAAGGCTTTTTGATTAATATCTTTTAATATTTTTAAAGATGCTCGATGTTTTTCAAAAACATATAAAGATTGTGCATATCTTAATTTTATAACAGGGTTGATATTTTTTTTAATTTTCTCTGGCATTAAATTATAAATTTTCATAATATATTCATAATTTTCAGTATTAAAAAGAGAATTTATGATTGTCTCTAAAAAATTATTATCAACTTTTTTTAATGTAAAATATTCCTCTTCCAGAGCAGAATAAATTTTATTATATTGATTAAATCTTAAATAAAGATTGATTTGTATTTTAATTATAAGATCTTTTTTTCCTGAAAACTGATTTTTGTACTTTTTTAATGATTTCTCAATAAGAATTAGTTGTTCTTCATAAAGAGCAATATTTAATATTTTTTCAGAGATATAGGGAAGAGAAACTGGTTTTAAAAATTTTAAATATTCATAAACAGCTTTTTCATATTTCCCCATAACCTCATACACATTTATTTTTTCCTTATGGAAATCAAAGCCTTTTTTAATCCCCTTATTATATAACTTTAATAGCTTGTTATAAATGCCAAACTCTTTATAAATTTCTGCTATCTGCTTATAGGTTCTAATATTATCCCCTAAATATTTAAAAATTTTACTAACAGTCTGCTGACCTTGTTTTAACAGATTATTTGAAAAAAGCATTCTACATTGATTAATAATATGATTGATATTTCCCGTCTTTGTGTATAATTTATCATACCATAAAATAGAGTTGTTAAAATCCTGCTTAAGCTCATAAAGATCTGCCATGGATTGATACAATTCTATTCTTTTAAATTGAGGCAGGTGAGTTTTAATAAAAGTGATAGCCTTATCATATTTTTTTATTTCTTGCAAATAATATACTTTTTTCTGAATAAACCAGAATGATAAAGAAAAACTTTTTTCAAGAAATTTAAGTGCTTCTTTATAATCTTCATTATATTCATAAATTTCCAGTCTCATTTTATTGATTTCATTATCACTTCCAATTATTCTGGACTTCTCTTTAAGTAATTCAAGAGCAGTTTTAAAATCCTTTTTATGTTTTAAATAACTAACAATTATTTTTAAACTTTTTTTTAAATATTTTGTATGAGGATATTCTTTAAACAATTGTGATAAAATATAATAGGACTTTTCATTCTGTCTGAGAAAAGAATAACAGCTTCCTAGATGAAAAAGTAAAAGTTCCCTGTTTATGAAATTTTCTTCCTTAAGTAAATTTTCATATATTGTAATAGCTTTACTATAAGATTTGGAACTATAATATTTTTCTGCTTTATTAAAAAGCTCCTCATTAATAGAGCCTGCTGAAAGAATTTGAAGAAATGATAATAAAATAAAATAAATTCTTAAAAATTTTAACATACATACAATTTATCATTGTTATAATCAAAATCAACTTAAAAATGGATTAAATTGAGTACTGACCCTATTTAATCTTCAGCAAAAATAGTAGGTAAGAAAAAATGATATTTTTCCTGATGTTTAAGTTTGTTCCTCTTGGTTTTCTGGAACTTCTGTTGTTCCTGATTCTTCTGGAATGCTTGGTTCTTCCTGAGACTGCGGCTGTTCTTCTTTAACTTCTGACCCTTCTGCTCCTATCTGTTCCTGTGATTCAGCAGGTGCAGATTCTTGAGGTTGTTGTTCCTGTGATTCTACGGGTGTAGATGGATGGGGTTGCTGTTCCTGCGGCATTGGGCTGTCATGTTTTTCAACAAAAGCTTTTATTTCTTCCAGTGCACCCAAAATTTTTTTTGCCTTGCCTATCCCAAATGAAAAAGGATACTGGTCATTTTCATCAAATCGAATAGTTATAGTGGGTCTGCCTTTAAATTCAGTTTCTTCTACTAACATTGTTTTCTCCTTTAATAAATAAATTACTCATAATGATATACACTATAATTACTTTGTCAAATAAAAAAAAAGGGACAGTT
>CBDVEP010000122.1:0-9132 GCA_965373035.1 uncultured bacterium | reverse complement strand
ATTAAAACTTCTTATATTTGCATTCTTCTGATTCCTGTATCCACGTTCTATACCTGCTTCTTCTAATGCCTTTGAGGTACATGTTGCTGCTTTGTAAAACATTACTGCTGCCATTATATATCCCCATGGATTCCAGAAACCTGCTGTTGATAAATATGCTGCTCCAAGTGCAGCAAATCCAGCAGCATCTCCATAATGGGCATTTTTCTTATCTCTATGAATTCCCTCTTCTCTTTCATTATCTATCTTATAGCTCCACTGCCTTGCTGCTTCTCCTATACATGGCACATTATCATATACATACTTATCATCCCCTGATAAGCTCCCTAAATTTGCTCCCATCCACTGCACTTTTCCACTGGTATATGTTCCACTGTCCATCATTTGATTTAATAATGTATCTCTTCTGCTTACATTACCTCCATCTCTGAAAAATGAATTCCTCATTTTATCATATTTTGTCTTTGCTTCTTTTGCCTCTTCATACGACTGCTTTATTAATCTCTCAAGATTTACTTCTGCTTTTCCTATACGTACATATACTCCCATTTCATCTCTATATTCCTTTACCATTGCTTCCAGCACACTGTCTTCATCCAGTAAATCATCATGCCTGACAATATTATCCACTTCTTCCTGCTTGTTCTGACATCTCTCATTGTAGTTATCATATATTGCTTTTATCCTGTTATACTCATCAACTGTATCACGCTTCTCTTCTACATCTCCACTGTCATCTGTTTCACTTGCTTCACTGCTTTGTGAATAAATATATTCACTTACTGCCCACTCATATATCCCAAGTGCTTTTTCATATACAAGCCTTGCATCATCCATATCTTCTGATGCATCCTTTACTTCATTTAATTTATTTACATAAGCTTCCTGTGACTCTTTAAAACTCAACTCTGATTCCTGCATTTCTGCCTTTGCATTCTCATACTCTGCTTTTGCCTCTGTTACCTCGGCTGCCGCAGGCTTAAGCTCATCGTTTACAAATTTTTGCAAACTTTTTCCTAAACTCTCCAGTATCTCTCCATTTCTCATTATCTCTTTACATCTCTGCTGGTATTCTCCTTTTTTTGCTCCATACTCTCCTTCTGTTTTTCCTATGCCTATCTCTATTGCTGATAGTTCTCCCATTATCACATTCTTATATTCATTAAAATTATTTGTTGTAGCGCCTGTGTTGATATTATAATAATCTCCAATATCTGCTATAATCTCATCTCTGCCTTTTTCTGCTCCTTGTTCCTGCTTTACAATTCCTATACTCTCAATAATAACATCCTTTAATTCATTTAATCTATCCCTGGCTTCATCTCTTTCATAATCCTCATTATTATCTACATAATGCATATCTTCCCCATCTGTCCTTATTTCATCTGTTTTTTGAATCCCGGGTCGTATGTCTTCTTTAACTCTCCACAGATACTGCCTCCAGTTTTTTATACCTTCCTGCATAAGCTCCTTATACTCTTTTAATCCCTTATTCAATGCCTTAATTTCCTCTTTGTCTTCAATTTCTTCTCTTATTGTATATATCTCTTGTCTTAATTTCTCTCCTAATTCCTGCTTCTGCTTCTCCATCTCATCTTCTATTTCTGCTATCTTTATAAATCCATACAGCACCTCATTATATTCAGGCAGGCTTACTGTATTATCCAGTGTATATAAGTGCAATTTATCCTCATCAATACCATACTCATTCGCATACCATGTTAAATCACTCCACTTCTTATAATTCTCCATTGCTTCTGCATCTTCTATATATGTCTCTACCTCTGTTATAACATCTCCATCTGTTTCTCCTGCTTTTAAATAATCTGCTATAAACTTATCTTTTTCCAGTCCATAATCATTATACCTTTCTTTCCACAATCGCGACCTTGCTTGTTTTGGCAAATACGCTGCTGCTAATATATTCTCTTCACTTGTATCTATAAATAATAGTACATTTCCCTCATTCAATTCCATATCATCCCTGGTTTTTATATAATTTGTTGCCTCTGCTCTTAACTCTTCTTTTCTTATTTCTTCATCTTCTGAAAATGTCTTGTCTTTCAGGTAATCCCTGAATAACACAACTTTTCCATATTCTCTTACATCTCCACTGTAATTGTTTAAACTATCCATTCCTGTTATCACTTCTTCTATGTTTAATTCCAGGCTAATGTATTCTTTATAAACAATCTCTCCTTTTAATATCTCTTTTGTTTCTTCATCAAATTCACCTAAATTGTCTATCCAATCTCCTATATTATTTGTCTGAATTAATGTGCCCCTATTATGCTCATAATCTTTTATTACATACCATGCCTTTATCTTTTCTTTAATCTTATTTTTTTGTTCTTCATCCAGTTCACTTAGACTTTCAACATATTCCTCCGGTGTTTTTAATTCCTCTAATGTTATATAATCCATTACACTTTCATATACTCTTTTTTCACCTGAATTTTTCGTAATCCCCTCTATTACACTTCTTACTTCATCTCCTGCCCTGGTAAAATAACCATTCATCATTATTGCTTCCATAATATCATCAATCTCCGGCCCTTCTTCATCATATATATCATTTAATACATCACTTATTAACTCAATATCTTTTTCCCTGTCTTCTATGTATTCTTTAATATCTTCTATTTCTTTTTCAATCTCAACTGTAAATTTATCCTTATTCTCTACAATAAATTCTGCAAGTCTAAAACTAAACAATGCTCCTTCCACTGTGTTTTTTACATTCTCTATCATACTGGTATTTATCCCTTTTTCATTTAACTGTTTGATAATTGTTAATATCTCTTCTGCTTTTTCCTTTATATATTCTTTATCCTTATCATACAATGTACTGTTCTCATCAATTCCCAGTAAACTTACTATTTCATTATATAATCCTTCTCTCTGTATTATTCCCTCTCCAAATTGCAAATCTTTTTCATTAACATATTTTAAAATGTTCTCACAGCTTGATATTTTTTCTGCAAGATGTTTTTTTATTGTTATGTATGGCTCATACATAATCTCTTTCTGCTTTCCTATAAGATAATCTACTGCTTTCTCATCTTTTTCATCTCCTGTTTCCAACATCTTATACAGTATTTCATCTCTTGCATCTTCATTTGCTGTTATCTCTTTATACTTATTATCTATTTTCTCACTAATAATACGATTATCAATTATTACCTGTTTTAAATTTATAAAATTTGTTATTTTAGATGTGCCTGGTTTAAATAGTTCATTAATTTCATCTGTAATATTTTTTACATAAGATATAACTGCTGATGCGAGCTCATATTGTTCTTTTGATGCCCCGGATATACCAGCTCTAATATCATCTTCTAACTGTATCATGATTTCTTTTATAAACTCATCAGTATCATTTATCTCATCTATATTTATCCCTTTAAACACTTCTTCCAGTTTTAATGCCAGATCTTTATTGAATTCTATTATTTTACCCTGATATTCATTCTCCAACAGCTCTTGCTCTGCTTCTATATCTATCCTGCTTTTTTCTCCTGTCAGAAACTGGTATTGTTTTACTGCTGCCTGATTTGACAGGGACAGGGCTTCATACTCTGTCACAATCCACCTAAGCAGGGCATCTTCCCCTATTGTACCATCTGCATCATTAAGAAGTGTTTGTAATTCTGTCTTTTTTTCTTCT
Source organism: uncultured bacterium (assembly GCA_965373035.1). GTDB lineage: Bacteria > Spirochaetota > JAHITG01 > JAHITG01 > JAHITG01 > CBDVEP01. Next base: position 5,465 of record CBDVEP010000122.1, on the reverse strand, counting down.
TTATCCCAGAATGAATCTGCACTATCTAATAACACTGCTCCTGTTTTTTGTATCCAGCCTTCCTTATCCTTGTTTGTCTGTATTATCTCTGTGAAATTCTGGTAATCCTCCCTGAACTTTTCTGCATGTATTATCCCATCTTCTATCTCTGTTATAAATTCATTTTTTAATTTTAATTTTATGTATTCATTTAAATCTGTAAGATACAATCCTTCTTTTGTTTTAATCTCTCCATTTAACTCATTTATCCGTTTATATGCTAAGTTCAAATCATCCCTTATCTTTTCTGTTAATTCAGGATTCTCAAGCACTATGTACAGTAATCTTTTCTGCTCATACTTTTCTGATAATGTGTTTAATTTCCTTTTTGCTAAAGATATTGCTTCTGATTTCTCATGCAGAATCTCCTGACGATTTTCCATTGTTGATTTTACAACATTATTTAAATCATCCAGTAATACTTTATAATTACTTACTGCTTTATTTAATTCTACCTGTGTATCTCTTAATTTATTTTCACTTTCTTCTTTTTTCTCACGTATAGTTCCATTTGCCTGTGAATATTCTTTAATTGCTTCTGCAATCTTTAGTCTCCTCACCCAGTATTCTCTTTCTGCTTTTAACTTCTCAAGCTCCTTTTCCTCTAATGTCATGTAATATAAATCTGACGGGTTATTTTCTAAATTATTATCAAAAAGCCCCAGGGTATCTCCCCAGATATCTTCATCATGATATATCCCTTCATTCTCCCCGGAATATTCATTTATCTCATCCCGTATCTCCTGCCATTTCTCATATTCCCTTGAATAAAATGAATAATTATGCTCTTCATACTTTTCCCTGGCTTTTTCCATTATCTCATAACTTTTACTGAGATCATCTTCTAATTCAGGTATGGAATAAAACTTGTCTTCATAACTTATATATGTTTCCTCAGGCTGAATGCCGTTATTTAAAATATCCTGCCAATACTGTCTTTCTCCTGGTGTAAGCTCCTGATTTGTACTTTTCATTACAACTGTTTCTAATAAATGCATCATCCCTGTCTGCTTATCCCCTATTTTCTCTGCTTCCATTACATTAGTAATGCCATTTTCTACTATATTTAACCAAACCTCATATTCCTTCTGCTTATCCAAAAAATCTGCTTCCAATATTATGCCTTCTGCCCTGTACTGTTCTCTTTTCTTTTCTATCCATTTTAAATTATCTTCAGCTTGTTTTAATATCCCGCTTCCGCTTATAAGTACATTTTCTATGCCTGCAATATGGTCATTCCAACTATTTTTCTGGATTTGTATATACCTGGTAAGTTCCTGCTCTGCTTCTTCCCTTTCCCTTTCTACCTCTTCCCATTTATCTTCCCACTCTCTTAATCCCTGTCTTATCCTTTCCTCTGTTCTTAAAAGCCATGCTTGCCTTTCATTCTTTAAAAGCTCATAGCCACGTTCCCATTCTCTCTGGCCTTCTTCAAACTGCTCCTCTGTATCCTTTCGCCATATATCCCAATTCCTGTAAAAAGCTGATAATGCTTTATTCCACTCGAAAAGTCCTTCTCCAATGACTTTCTCATAATGCCGGTATTCTTTCTTTTGCTCCCAATCCTCTTTTTCTGCTTCCTCTGCCAGGCTATCTTCTATTGACTTATCTGCTCTCTCTTTTGTCTCCCCTATTATCCGCTCAGCGATTACTGATGCTCTCTTGTTCTCATACTCCTGCCGCATGCTTTCATCACGAGTTCGCTCCATCATCCAGATATTTCGTTTCCTCACCCATGTGGCATCTGCTTCCCATTCCCATCGCTTTTCAAATTCTTTTGCGATTTTTTCTATTTCTTCCCTGAATCCCTTTTCATATTTTTCCCTTACATCATCATCTGTTATGGCACTCAACTCTTTTTCTATTTTCTCTTCTATTAATTCCCTTACTGCATCTCTTTTCTCATTCTTACTTGTTGTTATATTCCTTAAATGATCTGCCCATTCTTCCAGTCCAGCTCTTAAATCCATTCCCTCTATATCTTCTTCAACCTGCTCACACCATCTCCTGAACTCGGCTATTTCCTCATCATTTGTAATCTCTTCCTGTATCTCTTCCCTGTACTGCCTTCCTTTCCATCTGCCTTTCTCAAGAAGCAAATCTGCATTTGCTTCTGCTTCCCATTCTACTTCATTCTCTCTTATAATCTCATCTATCTCTTCTTCTGTTATATCTTCTGCCCTAAATTCCCTGGCAAGCTCCTCCCACATTCTCATTTCCCACTGGCTTTTGACAATCTCCCTCCCCCTGTTCACAACCTCTTCCCATTTTATCACTTCCTTATATCTCTCTGCTTCTTTGTAAAATGCTCCCATCTCCTGCCTGTCATAGCGTTTGTATTCCACTTCATTTGCTTGTAGTTTTACAGCCCCATTTATTCCTAATAAAAATATCAATAATAGCAGGCATTTTATTTTAAAACCTTTTAATTTATACATAGAATACCTCCTGTGATTCCTTTTTTTTATTGCTGGATCCTTGTTGGTTCGGGGTTCATAACCCGAACCATAAACATAAAGGTTCGAGCCTGCGAAACTCGAACCATCATCTGTTAACACTACTTTTTTCCTTCTATAATATTAAACACCGCAGGTGTCCAAAAGGTAACAATAATTTTTAATTTTTTATGATCTAAAAAACATAACTCTTACATCATTTTCTGCTCTTTTTTTATATTTTATATGGCTATTCCAGCACCTAATTTTAATTCAAAAAAATATCCGCCCCAATCACCTGTTACTTCACTAAATCCGGGAGTAAACCATAAACCAACATTTATATTAAATGGCACTAAGAATTTTATTCCTTCAGATAAAATTGTTCTGCGACCGAAACTTAAATACATTCCAAAATCTACTTCACTGTATTCATCATTACTAAATTCTCTATTTATAACTGTACGCGGATCAGTTGTCCAATCTTCATATTCCCCTTTAAATGTTGGGGTTCCTCTGATAGCCACCTTCATTCCTACACCCACATAATCTAAAACTTCTCCTATCTTTTTAAATCCACCTCTAAGTAACATATCTATTGTAAACAGACTTTGTTCTATGGTATAATCTTCATAAAGTTCTAGACGGGAAGTAGAATAAGACATTTCTGATGGGGGAGAAGTACCATATTTATATGCATAAAAACTATAATAGGAATTTAAAACTTTATAGCCAATTTCAAAAGTTGCCCCAAATCCTCTTCCTGCATTTATATCACAAAAAAGAGACAAAGCCATATTATTTCTATATAACCAGTATTCATAAGAATCTTCTTTTTCTGCTGATTCATCTGAAAATTGATATCCAATTTTTAATCCAAGATAATTATTGTGTATTTCCTTTTTTAATTTATCATTAATAAAGGAAACATTCTTATTTGTTATTATTTCTTCTCCCATTATTAAATTAATATTAAAAATTAAAAAGGTAATCAGTATTATTATTTTTTTCATAAGTTTTTTCTCCTCTTTGAAATTGATATTTTTTTAACATTGTCATATAATATTAAACACCGCAGGTGTCCAAAAGGTGACAATTATTTTTACCTGTTGCTGGTTCAGGTTTCATAACCTGAACCATAAATAGAGGTTCAAGTTTTAAAACTCGAACCAGCATCTACGATAGTCATGTAGTGATAACCGGTTATAAAAAATCTTAAAATTTTTCCTTTAACATATATTAAGACGACAACTTTCTGAAAAACGGCCACTTTTTTTTATTTTTTTATCCCAATTATATTTAATAATTATAATGAACTTTAAAAAAAAATCAAGCTGTTTATAATTTTTTTGATAAATAATTTGAAAAAATTATATTTATTTAATTCTCCTCTCTTGTTATCCGATAATATTATTTTATTATTTTAATTAAAAAAGGAACTATTATAAAACTATGGATACTTTAACTAATACATTGCCTAATCCTGTCAAATCACGCCGTGCTTATCATACTAATGTCAAATTTCTGGTACAATTTAATCTTTTGCCTAAACAAATTCTTTCTCTTATACCTAAATCAAATATCAGCAGGTGGAAAAATTCTGATTTCTCTCATATATTCGGTAAAGAATTTTCTCAAACCATTAATGATGATATTCAGAACATACAGGAACTTATGAAACATAAAAAATTTACTCGTGCCTGTATATGCCTGCTTCGTGTTAAAAATTCTATTATTACTATTTTAAAAAAAACTAAAGGTAAAATAAAAGATTTAGAGATAAAAAAAATTATTGTAGATACTATTAATAGAGTTAAAAACACACTAACCCTAAAAAAAGCTGTCCATTATTTTAAAATCACTATTCATCAATATTATGTCTGGGTACAACAGATTAAAACCAAATGTTTGGAAACTATTACAAATAGTTGCCCAAGAATCTATCCTAATCAGCTTGCCAAAAATGAGATAAAAAAGATGCAGAAATACTTTCAGAATATAGCTTATAAAGGCTGGCCTATCTTTTCTATATGCTGGCAAGCTATAAAAAATGGTGATTTGTATGTTTCTGTAGGAACATGGTATAAATATGCCAGGATACTTGGATTCTCTAAGTCTCTGCCTCAAAGTAGAAGGAAGAATTATCCTGTTGGCATAAGAGCTAACAGGATTATAGAGAAGATACATGCTGATGTTACAATCTTTCGTCCTATGGATAATACCAGGGTCTATATTTACATTATTATGGATAATTATATTCTTGCATGGAAAGCCTCTCTAAAATTATCTGCTGAAATATTTGTAGAAAACCTGAAAGAAGTATATAAAAAATATATTCTCCCTTTTTCACAAGGTAAGTCGATTGAATTAATAGTAGATGGCGGCAGTGAAAATAATAATGATAAAGTTGATTTATTTCTTGATGATATAGATGGTGCTATAGAAAAATTAATTGCACAGAAAGACATTATTTTTTCAAACAGTATCATTGAATCTGTAAATAAAACACTAAAATATCGTCATTTATTTCAGCATGATATATTAGATTACCACTCTACAGTCAGGCATCTTGAAAAAGCCATTCCAGGATATAATACCCGTCCTCACTATACACATAAAGGTCTTACACCACAAGAAGTATCAAAAGGTATCCAACTAAATACAGAGCAATATAAAAAATATTTTCAACAGGCATATCATAACAGAATTCATGAAAATCAGCAAGTTAGATGTCAAAACTGTAAAGATATTATTAAAAAATAATGTTTCAATTTTCAATGGAGTGTTATATGATTTTATTATAAAAAGACAAGTTATGTATTTTTAAATAACACCTGATAATCTCCTTATATCTATAAATCCATTGGTTCCTTATATGAAACCTTTTATCGTAAAAATGCCTGTTTTGTCGCTGCGAGAGTCCTTACTGAATATATAACCAATTAGAACCTATTTAAATTTATTTCTTTAAAAATTACTCTGAAGTGCAAG
>CBDVEP010000121.1:0-9246 GCA_965373035.1 uncultured bacterium | reverse complement strand
ATGTATGTTGCCTGAAATCGACTTAAATCCACCCACTTGATTGGGAGAAGACCCACTTTTTAAAAGAGGATATTGAAACACTTCTTAAACAGCAGTCTGAAGAGTCTAATATATCTGCTATAAATAATATAGTTTTTATTAAACCTGGAGTGAAATATTTTCATATCACACCTGAGTTAAAAGGAAGTTACAGGGTTGAAGATGGAGATTCCATTATTTTCATTCCTGATACTGATTTAACCCCTTCAACAGAATACAAGGTTAAACTTATAACAAAAAGATTAAAAGTCCCAAAAAAAATTGTTTTAAGTAAAAGCTTTAAATTTTATACTCCAAGATTTAAAGTAACAGGGATTAACATGTTTTTTAATTATGACCTTGTTAAAAATTTGGAAAAAGAAGTGGTTGGAGAAATTAATTTTAACTGTCCAGTGGATATTAAAGATTTAAAAAAATATATATCTATGGAAATTGAAGGGGAACAGGTTAAAATAAAAATAGAACCATCTAATATTCCAACACGATTTTACATTAAATCCGGAAGAATTTCTCGAAAAGAAAAAGAAATTTATATTATGCTTAAAATAGCCAAGGGTCTTCCCTGTATTAATGGCAAAATACCTCTTAAACAAAAATTTTCTAAAACTATTTATCTTCCTGAAACTGTTAAATTAAAAGTAGTAAGGGCTGAAACCTTTCCGGTAGTTGGTAATACCTATGTTTCAATTTTGTTTAACAGGCCTGTTTCACCTGGAATGATTAAACGATATGTCAATATTATATCAGAGGCTAAGGAAAAAATTCCTTATAAAGTAGAAACAGAATACTGTTATGCTGTCTTAAAAGCTGATTTTAAACCTAATCAGGATTACACACTTAGAGTAACACCTGGCATGAGATCAAAAGCAGGTGAAAAATTAGTAAATAAATTTACTCATAGTGTTTATATTAAAGATATGCCTCCTGAAGTTAAATTTACTTCTAAAGGTACTATACTTCCTTTAAAAGGGAATATGGATATAGAGTTATATACTCTTAATTTAGATAAATTTTATGTTAAAATAGATAAGCTGTTTAAAAATAACCTGGTTTATTTCCTGCGTTATTCTTCTGATTCAGATTATGGAAAATCATTATTATATAAATCTGTAAAAGTACAGGAAGGGAAATTAAATCAGAGAGTACGGCATTTTATTAATTTGAAAAAATTTTATAATATGGAGTATAAAGGTGTATATAAAATTAGAATTTTTGATCCCAGGGACCACTGGGAATATGATCAGAAATATATCTTATGTACTGATCTTGGTATTATAGCAAAACATTCTGGAAGGGATTTAATTGTCAGGTTATACTCCATCATGGATTTAACTCCTGTTTCAGGAGTTACTGTAAAACTTTTAAGTTATGAAAATCAGGTTATTACAAAAGGATTTACAGGTGAGAATGGTGAATATGTTTTTAAAGACTGGCAGATAAATAAATATAATTTCAAACCCTTTGTATTGGCAGCAGAAAAAAATGATGACTTTTCTTTTTTACAATTCAGCAAGAGTGAAATAAATCATTCACGTTTTAATACGGGCGGTGAATCAGTTTCTGAGAAAGGTTTAAAAGCTTTTCTTACCCCGGAACGGGGAGTCTATCGTCCGGGTGATAAAGCTTATATAACTGCTATTGTAAGAAAAGAAAATTTAAATCTTCCGCCATGTGTGAATGTCCAGTTATATATTACAGATCCCCTTGGTGAAAAATTTAAAGTATTAAGGAAGAATATCCCGTCCAGTGGTATCCTTTCTTTTAAAGTGCCTTTTCCTTATTATGCAAAAACAGGAGAATATAACCTTGCTTTAAGATTGAATGAAGATAATGTTCTGGGAAGAACATCTCTAAAAGTAGAAGATTTTATTCCTGATAAAATAAAAGTAGAAATAAGAACACCAAAAAAATTACCAAAGCCTGGCCATCCGGCTATATTTACTGTTCAAGGAGTTCAGATGTTTGGGCCTCCTGCTGCCGGGTGTAAACTAATCACACAGATTAAGTTTATTTCCCGTGTGTTTTTTCATCCTTCTTTTAGCGATTATACTTTTAATGATATTGAGAGAAGATATACCCAGGAGATTAACAATCTCGGGGAAGATTCACTTGATGATAAAGGTGAAAAAGTTTATACTGTGGATATTCCTGTTTCTATTTTGCCGCCTTCAGCTCTTACAGCTAAAGTTTATACAGAAGTCTATGACAGTGGAGGAAGACCTGTAAGTGCTGTTAAAGATATTCCTATTGACAGATATCCTGTTTACATAGGAATTAAAGTTCAGAAAAAAGACATTTATTTAAAAGCACAGCCCATACAAGTTTCTTATGTTGCTATTGATGTAAAAGGCAAATATAAAAAAATAAAAGATGCAAGGATTCTCATAAAGCATAAAGTTCATTATACTATTTTAAGAAAATATGGATGGAGAAGCAGTTATCAGTCTGAATCTTATGAAAAAGTTATCAAACATAAAATCGTTAATATTAATAGAAAAGGAAGTTTTAGTTTTACTCCAAAAACTTGCGGCGAATACTATATATATATTGGAAAAGATGAAGATGTCAGGGCAAGTAAAAAAATCTATGTTCAGGGGACTGGTATTGAAACCATTGACCTTGAATCAGCAGATAAACTTGTTATTGAATTTAATAAAGATAAATATCAGATAGGAGATACTGCTGTTGTTCAGGTTCACTCTCCCATACCAGGCAGGTTGTTTTTTCATGTAGAACGGGAAAAAGTCCTGTTTTCAAGGAGTGTCCTGTTAAATAACAATAAAGCTACAATACAATTTCCTGTTCAGGCTGATTTTAATCCTAATGTTTATGTTTCAGCTTTAGTAATAAGAAAGCCTGATGTCTCATTAAAAAAATTACCAATGACTTCTATTGGAATAAGAAATTTGAAAATTAAACCCGGGATGCGTAAATTGGCAATCAGCCTTGAAAGTATAAATCATACGCGCTCTAAAAATGGACTAACTGTTAAAGCAAAATTATCATCAACAGGGCCTTATGCAGGTGTAGTCTTGTTTGCTGTTGATGAGGGAATCCTTCAGGTCACTCAGTTTAAAACACCTGATCCTTTTGACTTTTTTTACAGAAAAAGAGCAATGTTAACCAGGACTTTTTCAATATTTGATCTTATCCTTCCTAATATAAAAGCCGCAAAATTAGCACTTGGAGGAGGGGAAGGTGAATATGATCTTTCAAGGCGTCATATTAATCCGGTACAGGCAAAAAGGGTTAAATCAGTAGCTTTATATTCCGGCATTTTAAAACCAGATAGTATGGGAAATATTACTTATCATTTCAGGATACCGGAATTTAACGGCAGATTAAGGGTTATGGCGATTGCAGCCAATCAGGACAGATTTGGCAAATCAGCAAAATATGTAACAGTTGCAGATCCTATTGTTATTACACCTTCCTTACCTCGTATATTGGCTCCGGGTGATAAATTTGAAATACCAGTACAGGTTTATAATAAAACAGGGCGTAAGGCTAAGTTTAAAATTACACTTAATATTAAAGGCCCTGTAAAAGTAAAAGGTAAAAAATCACATACTATAACTGTCCCTAATACAGGACAGCAGAAAATATATTTTTATTGTCAGGCAAAAAATGATGCCGGTAAAGCTATTTTTACAATCTTAGCAAAAGGTAATGGTGAAAACACAAAAAAGACAATCGAGTTATCTATAAGACCTTCTCAGCCTTTAAGTACTATTGTTAAATATGGCTCATTAAAACCGCAAAAAAAAGTTTCTTTATCCATTCCAGGCGGCTTTATAAAATTTGGGCAGAGGATCCGGTTTACAGCCTCGCCGAGATATCTTATCCAGTTTTTAGGAGCTTTAGAATATTTAATAAAATATCCTTATGGATGTGCAGAACAGATTACTTCTACGCTGTTCCCTCTTATATATTATAAGAAACTAAGTTCAATGACAGGACTTTTTTCCGGGAGAGCAGGTGCTATTGATTATTTTATAAGTGAAGGCATTAAAAAATTACAGGGAATGCAGCTTCCAGGCGGCAAGTTTGCTTACTGGCCTGGCGGCACTTATTGTAATGAATATGCTTCCCGGTATGCTTCTCATTTTTTACTTGAAGCAGATAAAATGGGATTTAATGTAGATCCCCATGTTATAAAAAAAATCCATTCTGCTATAGGAATGACAGGAGCTATTAGTAAAGGACGTCTGGATAGGCGGGATGACTACAGGTGGAGTGAACGGAACATGTATATTCTGTACTTAAAAGCTTTAGCAGGCAAACCTGACTATGAAACAATGGAGTTTTTCAGAAAAAATAAATTAAAAGACATGGGTTATATTGATAGATGCAGGCTGGCTTCCTGTTATGGCATTATGGGTGATAAAAAAACAGGCAAACAAATATTGCCGGCACTATTTTCTATTAAATATTTTCCAAGAGAATTAGGAGGCAGTTTTGATTCTGTCATCAGAAGACTTTCCCTTTATCTTATGACCCTCTGTGAAGTTAATAAGCATGATAATCGAAAATTTAAATTAGCAAAAGAAATTACAACAATGGCTGCAGGCGGTCATTTTGGAACTACCCAGGATAATGTATTTGCCTTAATGGCTCTGGCTAAAGCTTATGAAGAAGAAAAAAAAGAAGATATCAAGGCAGATATTTTTATTCATAATAAATTATATAAAACTTTAAAAGCATCCTGTGTTTTTAAAGATAACAAATTGTCAGGAAAAACCCTTACTTTAAAAAACAGGGGAGATCAGACAATATATTATAATCTCATTGCTGAGGGTACTTATCTTTCAAAAAGATTAAAACCAGTTAATAAAGGAATGAAAATTACAAGAGAATATTTTGATAAAAATGGTTCTAAATTAAATTTATCAAATGTTCTGCAGGGCCAGATTGTTGTGGCAACCATTACTTTAAAACCTAAAAAGGATTACCTTGATAATGTTATCATAGTGGATATGCTCCCTGCAGGATTTGAGATAGAAAACCCGAGGATTCGTTCAAGGGGTCAGTTGGATTATACACCACCTTATAACTGGGTTAGTGCTTATGAAGATATCAGGGATGACCGTCTCTTATTATTTACAGGAAAAACAGAAAATACAATTAGATATTCATATACATTAAGAGCTGTTACAGTAGGAGAGTTTATTATTCCACAAATCTATGCTGAAGCTATGTATGACCCGGATGTTAAATCCTCAGGTGAAGAGATGGGAAAAGTATATGTGGTCAGGTCAATGGATTAAATTTTATAAAAAAAACAGGCTGTACATATACATAACTTTCTGTACTCCTTTTGTTCTCTTTTTTTTATTGAGCCTGATATTTCCCCTGCCGGAATTTAAATTAAAACAGGATTACTCTACTATTTATTTAGACAGAAATGGAGAACTTTTAAGAATCTCTTTATCACCATCAGGAAAGTATAGAATAAAATTGCCTCTGGACCAAATATCAGGATATATGAAAAAAGGCATGGTTTTATATGAGGATAAATATTTCTTCTATCATTTTGGAATAAATCCGGTTTCTGTTTTAAAAGCCTGCATATTAAATGTTAAAAATAAAAAAATTATCTCAGGTGCTTCTACCATAAATATGCAGATAGCAAGGATGTTGGAGAGACGGCCCCGAACAATCCTCTTTAAACTTGTGGAGATGTTCAGAGCCTTTCAGTTGGAATACCAATACACAAAGAAAGAACTTCTTGGGATTTATCTGAATATGATACCAATGGGTGGAAATATTGAAGGAGTTGGGGCAGGTTCGTATTTTTATTTTGGCAAGGAAGCTGAAAATCTATCTCTTATGGAAGCATCCATGCTAATTGGTATTCCTAATTCCCCGAATCATAATCGACCTGATCGTTACCTGAAAAACACAAAAAAACAGCAGATTAAAGTGCTTTCCCGTATTTGTGAAAAGTTTGGGGTGAAAAAAGATATATTAAAAAATGCTGAAAAAAGATCTGTTTATGTTAAAAGATTCAAAAATCCATACAGGTGTCCTCATTTAATTGAATCTGGAAAAAAAAGTTTAAATAAATTTTTTAAACAATTTACAATTGATTTAAAAATTCAGACATATTGTGAGAATGTATTAAAAGAATTATATGCAGTAAATAAAACCCAGAATATTTATAATGGAGCCATACTTGTTGTTGATAATAAATCACAGGAGGTCATTGCTTATGTTGGCTCTCCTGATTATTATGATAATAAACATGGCTGCAGGATTAATGGTGCTGTAATATTGCGTTCTCCTGGTTCTGCTTTAAAACCATTTTTATATGCTAAAGCCATTGAACAAGGCATTATAACTCCTGAAAAAATTGTTTATGATATACCAAGGGAATATAATAATTATAATCCTCATAATTACAGTAAAAAAACTTATGGACTGGTCACAGCAAGATATGCCCTGGTTAATTCTTTAAACATTCCTGCTGTCAGGCTGGAATATGAAATGCAGGGAAAAGGGCTTGGTCAATTATTAAAAGAATTATTCCCTTTACATAAAGATATATTAATAGATAAATCCGGTTTAACACTTGCCCTGGGCGGATTTTGTTTGTCTTTAGAACAGATGACTTCTTTGTATATGATGTTAGCTAATGAAGGAGTTTATCATCCTCTTAAATATTATATAGAAAAATGTGAGGTAGAAGAGTCTGAAAGACAAATCCTTGACAAGAGGGTATGTTATATTATATCTGAAATCCTTTCTGAATATGCAAGACCTGACCTTCCTTATTGCTGGGAATTTACTTCTTACCTGGCAAAAGCAGCACTGAAAACAGGTACTTCTTTTGGTTTAAGGGATGCATGGTGTATTGGTTACAATCCTGATTATACTGTTGGAGTCTGGCTTGGTAATGTTAATTGCAGGCATTCATCTTTTTTAGTAGGCATTAGAAAAGCAGCTCCTCTTTTTATGCGGATTTTTAATTATTTAACAAAAAATTCAGATTCCTGGTTTGAAAAACCTGAGGGAGTAAGGACTAGAAAAGTTTGTACTGTAAGCGGTGAAAAACCAGGACCTTATTGTAAACATTTAAACAATGACTTTTATATCCCGGGAATATCATCTGAAAAAACATGCAGTGTTCATAAAAAAATTATAGTCCGCAGGAAAGACAATGTTGAAGTATGTCCTTATTGTATGAAAGGAGATCCTGCTTGTTATTGTGAAAAAATTATAGAATACTGGCCTCCTGATGTTATTTCATTTTTAAGAAAAACAGGCAGGAAATATTCTCCTGTTCCAGAACATAATCCTAATTGTGATTATTATTTTGTTAAGGATAAGCCGCAGATTATCAGTCCCTCAAAAGCATCAGTATTTGAGATAGATGAAAACCTGCCTATGAATATTCAAAAAATTCCTTTAAAAGTCCATGTGGCACAGGATGCAGATAAAATTTACTGGTTTTTAGGAAGCCAGTTAATAGCCCAGGGGAAAGTTGATGAAACTTATTTTTTCTCACCACAGAGGGGGAAGTGGATAATCTCAGCCATTGACTCCAAAGGCAGAAGTGATTCAGTTACAATCATGATTTATTAAATTTTTTTTATAGTAAAAACACTAAACATGTTGACAACTTTTTTTATTGAGATATATTATTATTAGGCTATTTAAAGGAGATATTTGACTTAATGAAATTAGTAATAAAAAAAGGCAGTGATAAGAAGATTAAATCTATTAATGGTAAAATACCTGTAATATTTATAAAAGAAAAAAATCAAATTATTGCTTATTCTCCTGCATTAGATTTATCAACATGTGGTAAAACATTACAAAAAGCTAAAAGAAGATTTAATGAAGCAGTAACCATTTTTTGGGAAGAATTGATTAAAATGGATACCCTTGAAGAAGTATTAAAAGAAAATGGATGGCAGAAAATTAAAGGTGAAAAAAATAGACCCACATGGCAACCGCCAGCTATTGTTGGAAATATTGAAGAGAAATTTAATGTCGCGACTATCTCCTGTTAGTTGGAAAAAATTTGATACATTTTTAAGACAAGAAGGATGCAAATTAACTCGCACAAAAGGGGACCATTTAATTTATCATAAAAAAGGTTTAAGAAGGCCAGTAGTTATCCCAAAAGAAAAACATCTACCAATCTTTATAATTAAAAATAATCTACGAATTTTAAATATCAGTATAGATAATTATATAAATAAGATTCAGAATTTATAAAATCACTTAATATCTAAAGGCCATGTAACAGATAAAAGTCCTTTCCTGCATTTGTAAAAAGTTTGGGAAAGAAAAATACTTAAATAGAAAAAAACATGCATCCATCTAAAAAATTTAATTATGGAATTTGATTTTTTTTTAATTTTTGGGTATTAACTTTACTTTTTTTTTTACTTTTATTAAAAGCTTCCTTTGTTAATGACCCCATTAAAAATATTAACATACAAACAATTAATATTAAAAAATTTTGCTTTTTCATATTTACTTTCTTTTTTTTCATCAAGACATGGTTCTCTTTTTTATTTATTTACTAGCTTTTGCATAGTCATTTCTATTTCTTTAACAAACTCTTTGGCTCTTTCTATATGAATTTCTGCATCTTCTTTTGTAATTTCTATAAAATCCCCATAATCAGTATCTTCTTGAATATCTTTAGCTTTTGATAAATATTTACTAATATCCTTGGAGAAAAGTCCTTCTTTAACAATATATTGATTAAATAAAGCAATAATACCGGAATGCTTTTTTGAGTCCATTTCTTTTAATGCAAGAAGGGCTTTTGTATCAGTAAACATAGCATAATAACTTCTATTAATTGATAATCCATAATGTTTTTGATTAAAATTATCTTCTGCTTCAATTATAACTTCTTTTGCTTTTTGTATCCTATGATTTGCTAAATCTATTCTACTCATAAAGGAATACCTTCTTTTTCTACTTGTTCAATAAAAAAAGAATCTAATTCTTTATTTTTCTTATATTCAAATAGCGTATAAACTATTGGGGATATTAAAACATTATATTCATAAAGATAATCTGCTGCTATATCACTTATTTTATCTCTTAACTCTTTTCTGTTTTTTACCAGAATAAAAATATCAATATCAGAATATTCATCGAAGTCTCCACGAACTTTAGAACCAAATAACTTAATTAATATAATATTATTCCTTAATTTTTTTCTCAATTTTTTAATAAAAGCTA
>CBDVEP010000120.1:0-9251 GCA_965373035.1 uncultured bacterium | reverse complement strand
ATACGGCTCTTAGGTTAAGTAAATTTTTTAGCAACACTCCTCAATTTTGGCTGGGGCTACAAAATGATTATGATATAGAAAAAGAACGATATCATATTAACAATGAATTACAGCAGATCCATCAATTACAAGTAGTATAAACTTTAAAATTTCTAACACTTTTAAGTGTATTTTAAAAAAAAGTACCTGTTCTTTAGGTTTTAGATCTTTTGCTATCCATTAAATAATAATAGCTACTAAACTAAAAAAAGGATAATTCTTGTATGACACACAAATATGGACAGCACTTCTTAAATAATTAAATTATAGACGCAGTGCGTTGAGAATTATCATGGACACATTACAGGATGTTACTGAGAATAAACAAGCCTGCATCCATGAAATTCTATATAAGAAAGGTATCGATATTATGAAAAAAAGAAACAGTTGAAAAAGGAAGGCGGTGCATTGTACTTCCTGATAAGCATGACTAATGCCATGAAGTTGCTGGTCAAGAACCTGGGATGATTTTTAATTATAAATGAACAAAAATATAAAGCTGATATGTTTCTCGGATGGAATAAAAATGGCAATTTTTTTGGAGTGATGATAAAATGATAGACAAGTTGTATTCCGCAAGACAAGATATTTTTTCAAATATCATTTGGGCAACAGACCGTTGATATTTGACAAATAATAAAAGGAAGTGATATCTGTTTTTAGATACCTACACTATAAATTCTAATATCTCATATTTATTGTATATATTTTTATTATATTTATTTTTTGTATACTCTGAAACAACTTTTTCCCAAAATTTTTTACCACAAATATTATTATGATGATAAGAAATCTTCCAATGTCCTTTGAATTTTTTAAAAACAATACCAATAACTTTTCTACCAATTCCTTTTCTTTTATAATTATTTGCAATAAAAAATTCTGCTATAGAATTATAAAAACCTTTTTTCTCTTTAATATTAATTCGAATTAATATTAAACCGGCTATTTTGTTCTGATAATATATAATATATGCAAAACGATTTTTATCCTGCCAATAATAATTTAAATACTTATAATTAAATTGCCCCTTATGATTTAAATCAATATTGTCATGTAATGAATAATCATAAATACATAACTGCATTAATTTTTCTACAAGTTCTTTCTGTTTAATCAGGGCTTTTTTAATTTTTATCATAGAATTCCATTCTTCTTTAACCTCAACTGACCACAGGCAGCATTAATATCCTCACCCAGACGTTTACGTAAAGTTACTTTTATTTTTTTATTCACTAAATAATTATAAAAATTATCTATTCTATGCTGGTCAGGAATCTTAAAATCTAACTCTTTAACCTCATTATAGGGAATTAAATTTACTTTATATTTTAGCCCTTTTAACAAATTTATCAATTTATCTGCAGAATCAATATTATCATTAATATCCTTGAACAAAATATACTCAATAGTAATATACCTGTCAATTTTTGCCTGATATTTCTTTAATTCCTTTATTAATTGATCTAAAGGATATTTTTTATTAACAGGCATATATTTCATTCTTAATTTATTATCAGGAAAATGCAATGAAATGGATAATCCGACCTGTAAGTCAAACTGAGTTAATTTCTGAATTCCTTCAATAATTCCAGATGTAGAAATAGTAATATTCCTCGCTCCCATCTTAATCAGATTATGATCATTAATAATTTTAATGGCTTTTATTGAATTATCATAGTTTAAGAACGGTTCTCCAATACCCATAAAAACAATATTAGAAATATTAATCCCTGTTTTTTTAATATACATTATCTGCTCAATTATTTCATAAACGTGTAAATTTCTAGTAAAATCTGATAAGCCACTGGCACAAAAAGCACATGCTAAAGAGCAACCTGCTTGAGTAGAAACACATAAAGTAAATTGACCCTTCGCATTAGGAATTGCTACTGTTTCCAGATAATTACCATCTTCTAATTGAAAAAGATATTTGCTGGTTTTACTACTATTGGATTTTAATTTTTCTCTGCATACTAATGAAAAAAAGTTATATTCAGATACTAAAACAGCCTTAATCTTTTTTGGTAAAGTAGAAATATCCTCAAATTTAAATGATTTACTTTTATATAAGCCATCAATAATCTGAGTTATCCGAAATTTTACCAGGTTTTTTTTGGTCAATAGAGCATTTAACTCCTGAAAAGTATAATTATACAGATATTTCATGTGTAAAATATATATAAATTTATCTAAAAAGCAAATTAATTAGCGGTAAATATATTTTTTTTATTTTATGAGAGTAGAAGACGCAGTATTTTTTTTACTCTAATAATTTTAGTCTAATAATTTTACTCTAATTATTTTTAATTTGACATATAATTTTTTTTTGATATTATAAAGAATACTAAGCAATTTAATTCTAATAGATAGAATTTTAGATAAAATTGTTAGTCATATAAAAAAATAATTATTATAATTTATGCAGTCTGTTTTGTGAGATGAAAAATAAGGAGTAAAAAATGGATTTAGCGGAAAAATTAAAACAATTAAAAAATAACCAGCAAAAACTCCTTAAGGAATATGATGATACTATTTAGGAAACAGAATCTTCTATCATTTTAGTAGAAAATGAGAAACTAAAAAAGCAATTAATTAAACATAATGAATTTCTTAAAAAATTAAAAGAAGAGCATCATAAACTTTTAAATGAAAATCAAAACTTGAAATTGTCTTTAAATGAGCAGATCATTGATGAAAAATTAAAGATTATTAAAATTTCTCAAAACAGGTTAAACCTTTTTTTTAAAAGAGAAAAACTTCAAAATACGGATCGTTTAACTAACTTTGAACAAGAAACAAAAAAGCATATTACAATTTTAAAAAATAAAGTACAAAGCAGTATCCATGAAGATCAGGAAACTTTTTTAAAAGAAATAGAAAACCTGAATTTAAAAATTTCTGAAAAATTAAGAAAACAAAGGGAAGAATTAATTACAGAGGAAAATAAATTATATGCTCATACAAAAAAAGGCTTAAACAATTTTTCTAAAGAAGGAGTAGATGAAGAAATTATTCAAAAAAGAGTCCGACAAAATAAAATAGAGATGAAGATTGGTTTGAGTTGGATTAATAAAATCGGTATTTTCCTCATTTTATTAGGAGTCGGGTTTGCAGCTTATTATAATCGAGAATATATTGATGATTACCTGAAAGGAGCTTTTTATTTTCTTTTAGGGATTGCTTTCCTGATTGGAGGCGAAATTTTATATAGACAAAAAAATGATGTTTTTGCTAAAGGGCTCCTTGGCGGAGGAATTGCTATTCTATATGGTTCTATTTTTATTAGCTGTTTTATGTTAAAAATCATAAGCTTAAACATAGGATTTCTTATTGCTTTTATAATAACAAGTACTGCTATCATGCTTTCCCTTCGATATAATTCTAAAACTATTATTTCTTTTGGATTAATAGGAGGTTATTTGCCTTTTTTTATTTTCCAGAGCACAACTGGTTTTCAGGGAGAGATGTTTTATTTTGGTATGGGTTATCTTTTTATACTTAATCTGCTTGTACTCTTGATTTCTTTTCAAAAGCAATGGACAATTTTAAATTTTATTAGTTTTATTTTTAATATACCTTGTATTATCTACCTGGTTTTTAACTGTCCTAATGAAATAGTAGGAATATTTTATTCCATCTTAGTTTTTGGTATGTATTTTATAGTTATTCTTGGTTATCCTTTTATTAAAAAAACAAGTCTTAAAGCAGCTGATATCATGCTTATTGCTTTTAATACAATAATCAGTACAATAATAATCTACTTATTATTAGAAAAAGCAGAATTTTTTTATCTAAGAGGATATTTAGCTTTAGGCTTTTGTTTGTTTTATTTTGGTTTAGCACGATTTCTAAATAAAGTAATGCATCAGGAAAAGGGAACCATTATCCTGTTTTATTTAACTGCCCTGACCTTTGCTGTGCTGATGATCCCATTTCAATTTGGGGGGTACAATGGATCACCTTAGGATGGCTGATAGAAGGTACTTTACTTGTTGTTTATGGGCATAAAAAAAACATTAAACCAATGGAGACTGCCGGCAGGATTATTTTTAGTCTTTGTTTAGGAGTTTTTTTCATTTTTGATGTATTAGGAATGACAGATCCCAGTATGGAAGTAAAATATTTTGATTTAAAATTTTTATTTATCACTGTAGGATTAATTATAACTTCTACTGTGTATCAGATTGATATGAATAAAAATAAATTTTCTGAATTATCCAAAAAAGGTCAACTTACTAAAAAATTGACTTATTTTTCTATTATTATGTTTTATAGCTTTTTACTTTTTAATGGCATTAAATATTATAACAAATGGATAGTTAAATTTGATTTATTACCTTTATATTTATCAGCCTTCTATAGATTGGTTCTTGTTGCTATTATTTCATTTGGTTTGGGATATATTTTGTCTAAAATGAAAGCTATCTTTGATAGAGTAGTAAGAACTTATTATTACCTACTTTGTATTATAGAAGATTTAATCTGTGTTTATGTATTACTTTTTTTACCTGTTTTTTCTCATGATACTTATGGATTTATTACATTAAAATATTTTTCTGTTGGTATCCTGATAATATATAATGTTTTTGTTCTTTTTAATATCCGAAGTTTAATTATTAAATATCTAAGATATAAAAATAAAAATTATGAATATTATCCCCTTATTATGGGTATAATTTTAATGGCAAATATTACTTCTCTGATGGTTGTACAATTCAATTTGGACCATTTAAATTTGCTGCTTAGCTTTGCCTATCTTGCATTAGCTGTGACTTATATAATTTATGGATTTAAACAGAGATTTCTATTTATTCGGTATTTTGGTTTAGTATTAACAATTTTCGCATTAACTAAATTATTTTTTTGGGATTTACGTTCTTTGGAAGAATCCGGAAGGATTATTGCTTATTTTGGCTTCGGGTTTATTCTTCTTATAATATCTTATATCTATCAGCAAATCAACAAAAAAATGAATAAGGAAATAAGTGAAAAGGTATAAAAATGAAAGTAGTTAATGGAATAATAATTATCTCTTATATTAGTTTTTTCAATATGGTTGGTTATACTAATACTAATGGAATTAATAATCATTTAATTAAATGGGAATATCAGAAAAATATAAATATAGAGGGTAATAAGAAATATAAAAATATTTTTCTTGATAAAGATGTATATCGTTATACTCAGGATAACTTTTCTGATATCAGGATTGTTGATGATCAAAAATCATTTACCCCTTATTTTATTGTCAATAGTTATATAAAACAAAAGAGAAAAAAAATAAAATATAGGACTAAAAGAATAAATACTTTTAAAGATAAAAGAGGTGATTCTTATTTTGATTTTCAAATTTTTCCTCCAGGAAATAATGCCTAAAGGTGCCAGGTATTCACTTTATCACTTTTAAGACGAATTTAAAAATTTACTGTTCCAAAATGGAACATCAAAACGAGGCGGCTCAAGAAAATCTCCATATGTTTTTACTCAAAATGGTGCAGCTATGCTTTCAAGTGATTTGCGAAGCAATAGACACCTGTACTTTTTTTTACTCTAATTATTTTTAATATTATGGCTTTAATAAATCTTTTAAATAAAGCCCTAAGATTAATAACATATTAATAACCTGCATTCTGTTTAAGATCATTTTTTGAACATATTTATAATTTGGGAAAAAGAACATTAATACTAATAATAGGGTAGCTATAAATATGATAAACTGTAGAAAAAAACTTTTCTGCATAACTTTCCTCCTTAAGAAACTTAATATATTGTTATAATTTACTTTACTAAAATAAAGTATTTTATTCAGATATTTATTTATAATTTCCTTAATTATCTGCCTCTTGCAATGGTTAAAATATTTACTTTTTTAATACTATGTTTTTTCAATTCTTTTGATATTTCCTGAACTGTTGAACCAGTGGTATATACATCGTCACATAATAAAATTGTTTTATTATAAATTTGATCTTTATATTTTTTATTAACAATAAAACAGTCCTTTAAATTTGTTAATCTTTCTTGTTTTTTTAATTGTGATTGGGGTTTTGTGTTCTTAGTTTTTTTAATTAAATTTTTAATAACAGGAACGTTATATTTTCTGGATAAATATTTAGTTAAGGAAAATATATGATGGAAACCTTTTCGTTTTAATTCTATACTGGTAACCGGGACAGGAGCTATATATTGATTGTCCATTATGAAATCTGAATTAATACTTTTTTCTATTAAATTTATAAAATCTGATACTAATTTCCATCTAAAAGAATATTTATATAAATGGATGGCATTTTTTAAAATATCTTCATAAACACCTGCTGCCCTGATTTGATGATAATAAAATGTTTTATTTTTACAATTGCTGCATATTCCATCAGCAGTAATAACAGGTTTCCCGCATTTTATGCAAAAATCATCTTTAATAAGTGTTATAGTATTCCAGCATTCCCTGCAAAAGCATTGAGGGTCACTTTCTGATAATAATTTGTTACAGTTATTACAATAATTAGGGAAGATGAAATTAATAAATTTATTTATATATTTTTTCATATTTATTACGGAGTCTACCGACCTCCCTTATCCAGGGACAAAGCCTTCACTACATTTACAATATAACAATAAAAAATTATTTATAAAATTTTATTAATCAGTTTTTCAGTTCTCTTTCTCATATTTTTCAGAGACAGGTTATTATAAATAACATAATCAGATTTCTTCTTCTTAATATGTAAAGGTAACTGAGCCTGATAAATATTATCAAATTCACTGTAGGATAATCTATGCTTTTTTAACAGCCGTAAATAAGAAATCATTTTTAATGCAGATACTGTAATAATAATATCCATTAGTTTTTCAATTTTCATATCAAATAATAATGCAGCATCCACAACAATAGCTTTTACTTTTTTCTTTTTATTTTTATTGATTTCCTGTTTTAATTTATTTTTAAGCTCCGGATGAACTATTTTATTTAATTTCAGAAGGTAATTCGTATTAAAAAAAACTATTTTTCTTAATTTTTTTCTGGATATTTTATTATTATCAAGAATGTATTTTCCAAACTGCTGAACAATCTGTTTTTTAAATTCAGGTTTTTCCAGGATATCATGACCTAATTTATCTAAATCAATAATAAAACAGTTATGCTGTTTAAATATCCTGGAGATTTCACTTTTCCCTGCACCTATGGAACCAGTTATACCTATTACTTTCATTAATGAGCTTCTCCCCAGTTTTTTCCAAAATTTATATCTACCTTAATTGGAACCTTAAAAGAATATACATTTTCCATATTGTTTTTAACAATATCATAAACTTTGTTTTTTTCATCAGGTGTAACTTCAAAAAGAAGTTCATCATGAACCTGGAGAAGCATTTTTGATTTTAAATTATTTTTAGTAAATTCTTTATCTATCTCTATCATGGCTAATTTAATTAAATCTGCTGCTGTGCCCTGAATGGGTGTATTAATTGCAGTACGGATAACAAATCCCTGCTGCTGCTTGGAATACCTGCTCATATCCGGCAGATACCGTTTTCTGCCAAATAAATTCTCTATATATCCCTGATTTTGTATATTATCTTTTACTTTATCAATATAATTTTTTATACCCTTATATTTATCAAAATAACTATTAATAAACTCATCAGCTTTTTTTACATTAATATTTAATTCTTTGGATAAACCAAAAGCACTCATCCCATATATAATACCATAATTTATAACTTTTGCTATTCGTCTTAATTCAGGTGTTACATCTTGTTCAGGGATATTATACAGCTCCATAATAGTTCTGCTGTGTATATCCTGATCATTATTAAATGCATCTATTAGTAATGAATCTTCTGCTATATGAGCTAATATCCGGAGTTCAATCTGGGAATAATCAGCGCTTAAAATAAGATTATTTTTTTCAGCAATAAATGCTTCTCTTATTACCTTACCAAGCTCATCACGGATTGGTATGTTTTGCAGGTTAGGCTCACTGCTGGATAATCGACCTGTAGCAGTTGTTGTCTGGCTAAAAGAAGTATGAATTCTTTTAGTAACCGGATTGACCATCTGAGGCAGGGTATCAGTATATGTTGTTTTAAGTTTGTGTAATGTTCTATATTCAATTAAGGAATTTGCTATGGGGTGATATTGCTGTAAATTTTTTAATACTTCAATATCAGTTGAAAGCCCTGTTTTTCCTTTTTTTTCAGCAGGCAATTTTAATTTTTCAAATAAAATTACTGCTAATTGTTTTGTTGAATTAATATTAAAAATTTCTCCTGCTTGTTTATGAATATCATCTGTTGATTTTTTTAATTTATTTGAAATAGTTTCATTTAATTCCTTTAATTTCAGGACATTAATCTTAATACCATTAATTTCCATTTTAGCCAGTATTTTTATAAGGGGAATGTCAATTTTATTAAAAAGATTCTCCAGATGTAATTCTTTTATTTTCTTTTCAATAATATCATATAGCCTGAATGTAATATCTGCATCTTCACAGGAATATTCTGCTGCTTTATCTATAGGTACTTCTGAAAAATTTTTGTTTTTCCCAACAACGTCTTTATATGTTATCATATTGTAACCTAAAAAATATTGAGCCAGATTATTTAAATTATGCCGGGTTTTAGTTGGATTAATCAGGTATGAGCCTACCATAGTATCAAAGCTGATATTTTTTATATTAATATCGTGGTTTTTAAGAACAATATAATCGTATTTAATGTTCTGACCTATGATAAAAGAATTTTCTGATTCTAATACTGGTTTAATCTGCTTTTTAATTAAATCTAAAGAAATTTGATTTGAATTAAAAAAATTAGAATGACCAACAGGTATATAATATCCAGAACCAGACTGGATTGAAAAGGACAGACCTACTAAATTTGCCTTAATTGGGAATTGAGAGTCTGTCTCTGTGTCAACAGTAAATTTTTTAGCTTTTTTTAGTTTTTTGACTAATGAATTAATTTTTTCTTCTGTATCAATTATACAATAATTTGCTTTTTTTGAATGTTCTTCAAACCAGTTAAGGTCTTTTAACAAGGTCTTAATTTCCAGTTTTTCAAATAATTTTATTAGTTCTTTTTTATTTGGGTCTTTAAGTTTAAAATCTTTAAAAGTTAAATTTAAATGGATTTCTTGGTTTAAATTAATTAATTTTTTTGATAAAAAAGCATTATCTTTATTTTCAGTTAGTTTTTGTTTT
>CBDVEP010000119.1:0-9262 GCA_965373035.1 uncultured bacterium | reverse complement strand
TCAGCATGATTTTCAGGAATAAGCCTGTGTTTATTTATGTTTTTCCTCATTGCCTTAAACATCATATTAATAAATAATGATTCCATTTGCTGTGATACTTCTTTTAATTGTCTTTGTTTTATTTCTTTATTTAACAATTTATCAAAATTAACTTCATTTAAATTTTTAAACTCATTTTTAACTTTTATTTTATGTAACTTCATTGTTTCATATAAAAAGCGTGGGTCAATTGATGTTAAATTATTCATAATATTCCATACTCCTCTATTCTACTATAATATCTGCAAATAATGCACCTGCTTTTTTTAAAGTATATAAAATTGAAATAATATCTTCTGTTTTAGCACCTAATTTATTTAATCCATCAATTAATGATTGTATGTCAGAAGATTCATTTAGATAAAAAATATTTTTTTCTTCTTCTGTTTTTTTCATGCCTCTTTTAATATGAATATCAATATTTTTATAGGATACAGCAGATTCAAGTAATTTAATATCCCCGCTTATTACTATAACTCCTGACGCTTTATTAATTACAATCTTTGCTTTTGTTTCAGGTTCTACTTCAATTTTCTGAATATGCGAGATTAATTCAGGGATGTTTTTCTTCATTTCATCTGTAATATTTATTTCTATTATTTTATCATTTAAAATATTAAAATTTAACTCAGGCATATTTTCTATAATAGCATCCCGAATTTTAATGATTGTATTAAAATCTGCAGAATTCAAAGAAAGAATTAGCTTATTATTTTTAATAAACTCAGAAGAAAAATTTTTCTGTAAAATTGCACCTGATGGTATAATTCCACTGGCTTGATTCTTTTTTGTAAAATCTGATACAGTTACAACACCTTCAGCTACTGCATATACTTTATTATCCATACCTTTTAAAGGTGCCTGCAGCAGCATGCCTCCAGCTATATTTTTTGCATCACCCATAGAAGAGATATGAACATCTATTTTCTCACCTGTTTTACTATTAGGCGGCAATTTAGCTGTAATAAAAACTAAAGCTATATTTTTTGAATTTAAATTTGCTTCTTCTACATCAATACCCAGATTATTAAAAACAGTTGTTAATATTATTTGAGATACATTAAACTTTTTTGAATCACCGGTGCCATTTAAACCGGTTATAAGCCCATACCCTATAATAGAATTTTCATTTAATCCTTCAATGTTTATTAAATTTTTTATTTTAACCTTTATCTGGGCATTTAATTGTAATAAATAAATAAATATTGTAAATATTGAAATAATGATAATAATACTTTTTTTCATTCTATAACCTCAGCAAGTTTATTAGAAATTAAACGGCATTTTAATAAATGCCCAAAACTATTCTTTACCATAATAATATCGGAATATAATTTTTTTTTAACACTTCCCCTGTCATAAAATTGAATATTTTTATTTTTATAAAAAATTTTTATAGATTGATTAATACTGACTTTAAAATTTCTATCCAAAAAATTTTTAATTTTAGATAATGAGACATTAATATTAATCATACTGTAATCTGTATTATTAAAAAAATTTAATATTTTTATTTTTAAAATTATATTTTTTTTTAGTTTTATTTTATCAAAATTCATAATTTCAATATTATATAAATCATAATCAGGAATATTTAAGGTGTTAATATTATTATAATTAATATCTATTCTCTCAATATCATATTTAGAATGGAGATATTCAAATATTTTATTTTTAATTGAGAAAATTATATTTTTATTGCTTGCTAATATAAGATAAGGAATAAATAAATTTATAACTAAAATAATAATTATCTTTTTCATTTTTTTGTTAAATGCTGTTATGTCCAAAAGTCAGCCACAGAGCCACTCTGTGGCTCTGTGGCTTATATTTATCTTTTCATTCCAATTGCTGTTGCCAGCATAGAATCTGATGTTGTAACTGATTTTGAATTAACTTCATAAGCACGTTGTGCAACTATCATATCTACCATTTCATCAACCAGATTAACATTAGACATTTCTAAAAATCCCTGGTGAACTTTACCCATTCCTTCGTAACCAGGTATGCCTTCAATGGCAACACCTGATGCTACAGTTGTTTTAAAGAGATTTCCACCAATAGCTTTCAAGCCTGCTGGATTGACAAATCTGTTAATATTAATCTGCCCTACTTCAACAATCTCATCACTGCCTGCTATTTTAGTAAAAACTCTGCCATCTTCTGAAATCGATACATCACCACGGATAAATCCTTCAGGTAAAATTAATTCAGGATCCAGAAAATAACCATTGGAATTAACAAACTGACCATTATTATCAATTTTAAAAGATCCATCACGTGTAAACCCTTCAGTTCCGTCTATCATACGAACTTTAAAAAATCCTTCCCCTTCAATAGCCATATCAAAAGGATTTTCTGTTTGTTTTAAAGAGCCTTGTGCAAACAATTTTTGTGTTGCATTTACTTTTACACCATGCCCTACTTCAACACCTGTGGGAACAACTGTTACTTCAGTAGCCGGTGTGCCAGCTATTTTTAAGCTATGATACAGGAGATCCTCAAAATCAATTCTGTTCTTTTTAAATCCTGTTGTGTTAACATTAGAAAGATTGTTCGCTATAGTATCAATATGAAACTGCTGACCAATCATTCCTGTTGCTGCTGTCCATAATGAACGCATCATAATAAATCACCTCCTTTAAACTTTAGCCATATCATTTATTAATTTATTTAATGCCATGTCATGTGATGTGACTGACTTTGAATTAGCTTCATAAGCTCTCTGGACTTCAATCATAGTAACCATTTCCCTTACTATGTTTGTATTTGACAATTCTAAAAATCCCTGCCTGATTTTCGGCATAACCTGCGGGGTTTGCGGTTTTCCTGAATATATTGTTTCCCTGAAAAAACTATTCCCTTCTTTTTTTAATTCTCTTAATTCCCGAAATTGTACAATTTTAAGTCCGTCAATAATATTTGCATTTTCCCATCCATTTTCCTGATTGGATACAACTCCCCTGTTTGTTAAATCCTCATTAACCATTATTTTCCCATTTTCATTAACTAAAAAATTATTTTTCTGCACTTTAATTGGACCATTTTCACCCATTACTCTAAAACCATCTTTAGTTACAAGATTGTGAGCCTTATCAATAAGAAAGCTTCCATTTCTTGTATATCTGATTCCCCTATCTGTTTCAACAGTAAAAAATCCATTTCCTTCAATAGCAAGGTCAAACTGACTATTGGTTTGTTTTAACCCACCCTGGTCATGCATAGTATAAATTTCATTAACTTCTACACCAGTACCTATTTTTCCAACAATAGGCATTTTATCATAACTGCCAAGTGGGAATTTAACAACACCATCATCATCAACCCGTCTGAGCAGCATTTCAGGAAAATTCTTAAAAACAGTAACATCTTTTTTATATCCTGTTTTATCAACATTAGCTAAATTATTAGCTACTACATCCATTCTTATCATTTGGGAAAGCATTCCTGCTGCCCCTGTATATAATCCTCTTATCATTTTTTAACCTCCTTACGATTTAATCCTTTGTATATTTGCACCTAATTTATGTAATTTTTGTTCTAAATCTTCATATCCTCTATCAATATGATAAATCCTATCAATTGTTGTTTCTTTATCAGCAGACAGTGCTGCAAGAACTAAAGCAGCGCCGCCTCTTAAATCAGAAGCCATTACTTTTGTCCCTGTTAATCCAGCTACTCCCCTGATTATGATGATATGATCATCAATCTCAATATCAGCTCCCATTCTTATTAATTCAGGAACATAAGCAAATCTGTTTTCAAAAATAGATTCATTAATTACACTTATTCCCTGTACTCTTGTCAGTAAAGAAGTAAGCAGAGGCTGAAGATCTGTTGGGAATCCAGGATATGGCAGTGTCTTTAAATAAACTGGTTTTAATTTTCCTGTTTTCATTACTTCTATACAGTTATTTTTTGATGAAACATTTACTCCCATTTCCTGAAGAACCTTTACCAATGAATTTACATGGTCAGGGATAATATTTTTAATTTTAATAGGACTGTTTGTAATCACGCTTGTTAATATAAATGTTCCTGCCTCAATTCTATCCGGCATTACCGTATATTTTACAGATTTTAATTTATTTACCCCTTTGACGGTTAATGTCTCTGTATTTTTACCTTCAATTTTAGCACCCATTTTATTTAAAAAATTTATTAATTCCTCAATTTCCGGTTCAATTGCAGCATTTTTAATAACAGTAGTTCCTTCAGCCATTACTGCTGCCATTAAAATATTGGCTGTTGCACCTACGCTAACTTTAGGAAATATAATCTCTGAACCTTTTAATTTTTTTACTCTTGCATTAATAAATCCATCTATTAATTTTACTTTAGCACCTAATCTTTTCATTCCTTCAATATGAAGATTAATTGGTCTCGGGCCTATAGCACATCCCCCAGGTAAGGAAACTTTTGCTTTTCCAAGTCTTGATAACAATGGTCCCAGCACATATATAGATGCCCTCATGGTTTTCACAAGGTCATAAGGAGCTTTATATGTTTTAACATTATCTGTATCCAACTGGAGAATATTTTTTTTAAAAGTATAATGTACTCCAAGTACTTCCAATACCTTTAACATAGTTTGAATATCATGTAAATCCGGAACATTATAAAGTACTGTTTTTCCACAAGCCAACAAAGATGCTGCAAGTAAAGGTAGCGCAGCATTTTTTGAACCACTGATGGAAACTTCACCTTTTAGTTTTTTCTTACCATTAATTAAGTACTGATACATTGATTATAATCCTTATCTTTAACTTTTATAACTATCGGGTGATTAAAAAAAAATATGATGAATTTATTAATAGCAAAAATTTTTAAACTATACAAAGGTCTTTTTTAATTGAAAACAATACTTTTTTAGCAGCTTTTACTCCTTCTTTATAACTTTTCTTACCCTTATAAAAAGCTAAAACAGGAATTTTATGAACATCAGGTTTGATTATTAAATCAGCATCACTGCTTTTATCATAATTTGCAAATTTATTAGAAATAATATCCAGAGCAGAAGATAAAACTTTTATTGTATCAGCTTTTTTATGTTCTTTTTTATTATGAGTTAAAGGTAATAATTTTAATTTAGGATAAAAAATATCTTTTAACAGGTTATTAATTTTATTTTCAATATATTTTTTTTGTAATGAAAATTTTTTTAATAATTCATAATCTTCAACAATTACTGCAATCTTATAATCTGATTCAGTAAGTAAATCTACTGGCACAGGGTTTACAACAGCACCATCAATAAACAAACCATTCTGATATTTATAAGGAACAAAAAAACCAGGTATAGAGATACTGGCACGGATTGCAGGTATTAAATCCCCTTTATTAAATATTATTCCTTTCCCTTTATTTATATCCGTTGCAATACATTTAAAAGAATATTTTAAATTTTCAAATGTTTTCACAGGTAAGATTGAATCTAAAAAATCTTCAACAATGTGACCTTTTACAATTCCACCTTCTTTGGGTTTTGTAAAATCAAATAATTGAAGGGATGAAAAAAAATCAATTTTTAATGCAATTTTTTTTATTTCTGAAATAGGGACTCCAGCAGCATATAATGCCCCAATAATAGCGCCAATACTGCAACCACTTATTTCATTAAAGATAATGCCATTTTTTTCAAGCACTTCCAATACTCCAATGTGAGAAATGCCTTTAGCCCCTCCACTGCCAAGAGCAATACCAATTCTTTTTTTTGGTCCAAGATATTTTTTAAATAAATCAGTAAGATTAAATATTGATGATCTCATCCTGTTAATTTTCTTATTATTTTTTTAAAGAAAGACAGTGATTCAGGAAAAAACATAAAAAGAAGGATTAAAATACCAGCAATAAAAATAATAATTAGTAATATAATAATTATTTTCTTAGAACCAAAAGAATGATAACCAAACTTTTTTACAAATTTAAGTAGCATATCTTTACGTTGTTTACGGGATCCTTTTGGTAATCGTGAAGTATGCGTAAAGAGCTTGCCCATAATAGCATTAAGACGCATATGAAGATTAACAGAAAACCCCGCGGCTTCTAAGATAACACTAATATCTCTCTTCCGTATTTTAGCAAAACCCATAATCATACTTGGGATTAAAATTATACCTGCTATTCCTCCTATAACACCTAAAAAATGAAGTATTTTAACCTGGGAAAGGGCTTTTGTAATATAAGCAAAAGCTGAGCCTAAAGCAGCTATAGCAATACCTCCTCCTAATAACAAGTCGCGCATCATATTTGAAGGATTGGCTGAAGTTAAAGATGTTTCTAATTTAGTTTCCCTTTGTTTATTAAATTTTTCTGTTTGCTTTGTTATAAATTCTTTAATTTTAAGAAAAGGAGCTTTAACTGATTCCCATGGACTGATAGGATTAACTAAAATATCTATGACCCTGGCATCCCATTCCTTATCATCAATAGTAAAAAAAATACCAGTTTTACCAATATGTAAACCATCTGCTGTTCCTGAAGTAACTGCTGCTACAATTTCAAATTTAGAATCCTGATTGTGATGTCCTATAATTTCTAAATATAATAGATACATACAGCTATTCTTTGCAATTTTTTTATGAGCCTCTCTATCCTGAATTCTCAGGGTAAATGTCACAATTCTGCCGTCAATAATCAAGGTTCCTGCTTCAAAAAGAGAACGACATCCTGGATTGTAAAGATCTGAAAAGTTAATAAAATTATTAGACAATTTTAATAATAATTTTTGATAATAAATTAATTTCTCTAAATTTTCTATCTGCTTTAATGATTCAGCAATAGCTAAATCCTGAGTAATAAGCTTACTGACTTTTTTCTTATATGGCCCTTTAATAAAAGCATGTAATTTATCAATGCCAAGTTTTTCAACTTTTTCTCCTTTTTTACTGTCCCACCACATTTGATAAGGCTTAAAAATATCTTTTAATTTTTTCCACTGTTTATATGTAAGTTGTTTGACTTTCCCTAAAGCTGGTTTTATTACTTTTATTTTAAAATCTGATAATTTCTCTTTATATAAGGGATTAATAATACCATCCAGATAAAGTTCTCCTTTAGGAGCCGGAATAGCTAAAGACATGTTTTTGAGTCGTTCTTTCATGACATCTCTATCCCTGAAATTAATTTCCTCAAATTCCTTTTCCTGAAACTGCATAAAAGCTTTTGTTCTTTCATCAAATTTAACTATTGAACATTGTAAAAAATATTGATCGATTTTTTCTTCCAGAATACTAAATATTTCATAAGCAGGTGGTGTATCAACACCCCAGAACATAATCTCTGTTTTTTTCTTTGATTTTAGAATTTCACCTTTTTTTTGCCATTCTAAATAAGCTTCTGCCTGTTGAAAAAATTCCTCAAGATGCTCCTGGTTAATACCTGGTTTTTCACTTGCATCCTGAATAGAACCAATGGTATCCATAACTGTTTGAATGAATTGACATAGATCCTTGTTTTTTAAATCAGGAGAAATAATACCATCCCCGTTACTAACAGCACTTGACATAATATGCTGCTCATCCTGTATTTGAGCTAAACTGATAGTTTCTGCTAAAGGAGTATTAAGATTATTTAAAATTAATTCTGCTGCTTTTAATATCTTTTGACCTTCTTCATGA
This sequence comes from uncultured bacterium, assembly GCA_965373035.1. Classification (GTDB taxonomy): domain Bacteria; phylum Spirochaetota; class JAHITG01; order JAHITG01; family JAHITG01; genus CBDVEP01. The sequence continues at coordinate 1,604 of CBDVEP010000119.1, read as the reverse complement.
TTAGTATCAATATCATCAAGTCTTAATATATCTGAACCTTCAGTTAATCCATTACGATTCTTTAACAATTGAAATATCCAGCTCTGGGCTGTTTTTAGTTCATCTGTTCTAATACGTCCATTTTTATCAGTATCCAGATAGGTTAAAAATTTTTTATCACAATGAAGATTGCTTATAGGAATACTAGTGGCAGCCCAAAGAGTTTCATCTAGTTCCTGAATCTTTTCCAGATCTTCAGCATTTTCAATTTTAAGCTGATAGCTTCCACCAAAATTATGAAATACTAATTTAGACATAAAAATTACCAAAATTAAATACTAAAATCGATTTAATAAATTTTTATATAATATAATACACAAATTTTTACTGTCAATTTTAAATTATATTTTAAATTATATCTTCTAATGGTTAGTCTTGGAATGAAATTATGTTTCTAAGAAAGCAGGCTATCCTCTTTTTTCTGTGTGTGTTAGAAATAAAAAGATAGGGACGGTGAAAGAAATAGCCCTTCAAGACTGATATCAAGTGATTTTGGTAAATCCGGAAGGTGCCACATAGAATGAAGATCAATGGATGCAGTTCCGAAATCATATCCTGCTTTAAATGAAAATGCCAGTCTTGGAGTAAAAAAAACCTCGAAACCTGCCCTTAAAGTCTGTATTATGGTTTCAGTATATTCAACAGGGCCGAAGTCATTTATTCCAAAGCCATTCCCCCCTCCCTGTTCACTTTCAAAATTTCCTTCAAAATTTAAAAGAGCGATTTCCACTCCACCTGAAATAAAAAAGCTAAAACTGCGTGAAAGATTACAAACAAAATAAAGATTTAGGGGAAACCCTACTCCGGAAGCATCTATATGAAAAGGTCCTGACCCATTTGTGTATAAAGAAACATTAGGGAGATCCCAGCTTAAATCAGGATGATAATATACCTGTCCCCAGAGCATGTTAATCCCCCCGCCAAACATCAGATTCTTGGTGAACCTGTATTTTACTTCAACTCCAATCCTCCTGTAAAGTGCTGTTTCATTAAACGCAGGAGCAGGAACCAGAGTTGAATTATCACCCATAGCAGTAACTCCCATAAAGTTAATGGAGATTCCAACTCCCATTTTCTGGACATATGCCATATCCAGTTTTTCAGATGTCTCTATCATATCCTTTTTATCAATGGATATGGTTTCTGATATCGTCTTTCCTGTTTCAACATCTATCAGCTTTGCAGTTATATTGAACTGGCCAGCTGCTTCTGTAATGCTTCCGAATAAAATAACATCAGCATTTAATAATTTTCCAACTTCTACTACAGATTCAGAATCAGTCAATCCGGAAAGCTGAAGTTCCTGTTCCTTAAGTACTTCATCTAAATTTTTACGTTCTATCAGGTTAAATATAGTAGAATGAGAAAATTTAGTTGATAGAAGATTATTTATAGCTTCTCCTATCATATTTTTCTTTGCGGTTATGCTTTCATTCTTGAAATCAGCAATAGCAATATTTTTTTTAAAGATAATATCTTTATCCTGCTTATAGGATGAGGCAAGTTTTTCTGCAATGGTTGTTATTTCTTTATCAATATTGCTGGATTGTCCATACATAAAGGAT
>CBDVEP010000118.1:0-9271 GCA_965373035.1 uncultured bacterium | reverse complement strand
TAAAAAATGGAATTGATCCTTTGGCAAAAGTAAAATTCTTAAAATAATCTATAAAAAAATTAAATAAAAAATATTTAAATCAAATTATAAAAAAATACCCACATAATGTTAAAGCATGGTTTATAAAAAACAAATTCTTTTAATTTAATCTAATGGGTTCATTTTATTTTCTCATTTCTATGACGCTTTTTTTCTAACTGAATGAAAATAATCTCTAATGATGTTCCATTACCTATTTTAACAATAATTTTTCTCTTGCTAACTCCTCTTTTATGTTTTTTCAATCTAACATTGAGTTCACCTGCATTTTGGAGCGAAGCGGAAAAATGTCAGGTGCAACGATTTGTTAGATTTCCTTTTCTATTTTCATCGCTCAAAATTCCTCAAACCTCGCACAGAGGCAACATCGTCTGGAATAGTGTCTTGCCACCCTGATCTGGTATTTTCCCTTGAATCAAACCTTTGTATATATGGCTTGATATCAAATAAAGGCGTACCATCTAATATATCAATATCTTTGACATGAAGAATAGTATCTTTAATTTTCATCAATCGAACAAGACTCATTCCTAATTTATTGGGGCGATGTGGAGCGCGTGTAGCGAAAATACCGTGTTCCTGGTCTAAAAGATATGGCTTTAGGCGTAAACAAGTTTTCTGAGATTGATGGAAGTAATAAAACAAATAGATATGAGAAAATCCCTGCAGATCTTTCAATCCATCAGCGTATTCGGCATCTAATACAACTGTCCCCTTAATGTCACTGCAAAAGACAGGTTGTATTGGCGTTTTGGACACTACTTTATGGGGAGAATGAATAACGCCTATCGGATGAAAAATAATTTTGTTATCATGCATAAAATAGCCTAAAATAATTTATAGAAATCTAACAATTAATAGACAACATTCTGTCTATCAGAATCAAATTGGTTAATATTATTCTAAAGTATAATAAAAAGTCAAGTTAAAAATACTTAAAGGTATTGGTCCAGTCTTTGGGGGGAATAGGATTGCTTCGTCGCTTACGCTCCTCGCAATGACAATTCCCCCGTTAAGTGACCATTACACTTAAAACAAACAAAATTCTTATCTAATAATGTATTATCAGGTTTATTTTCTGTTTGCATCAATTTCATTTGATCTCCAAGTATTAATTTATTATCATACCCTGCTTTAAGTAGTAATAACCTAAGCTGCATTTATTAAAAAATCTGAAGAAATATATTCAGGAAACATAATTACAGCAGGGTGTATTCCAAATGCCTCAGCTATCCGAATAGCACGCTTTTTTCCTATTTCAATTCTGTTATTTTCTAATAAAGAAATGTTAGTAGCAGATATATTTGAAAATCGGGCAAGGTCTTTCTGTGTCCACCCCTTTAACTCACATAGAACCAGTAGCCATCAATCAAATCTACGCTTGTAGAATTAAGTATTTTGATTGTCATGAAGTTTTATTCCGTATATATTTCTTTGCTTTATCCCAATCCACAAATTTTTCATCACCTTTTTTTATACTCTCTTCCCTTTCCTGCAAAATATCCTTATGCCACGATGGCGATGGCAAGTTATCGGCTTTTTTACACAAATTGTTCCAAATATTCTCCATAGCCTGAATCTTTTCTTCAATTGACATTTTTTCTAAAGGTAAAGTAATTCCCATTTTTGCCTCCAAATTTTATTCGTTTTTTCTTGCTAACAATTAATAGACAACATTCTGTCTATCAGAGTCAAATTAGTTAATATTATCCTAAAGTATAATAAAAATAATAATAAATCAAGTTAAATGTAATCGGTTAAAATGACCTTTTATATGTAAAAACACACCTTTAGGTCTGTTAATTAACACACCTAAAGGTGTGTTTTTACATAATTCCAGCAAATCAACTTCCTTTTTATCTTTTATCTTAGAATTGACATTTATTGTCCCTCTTTCGGGCGTAATAAAGGAAATAAAATCGTGTCACGGATATTACCTGTATTAATTAAAATCATAATAATCCTGTCAATACCTATTCCAAGGCCTCCTGTTGGAGGCATACCGTATTCCAGTGCTGTTACAAAATCAGAATCCATTGGATGTGCTTCCATATTACCCTGTTTTCTTTTCTCCAGTTGCTCTTCAAAACGCATTTTTTGTTCAACAGGATTATTCAGCTCTGAAAAAGCATTGCCAACTTCCCTGCCTGCAATAAATGGTTCAAATCGCTCAACTAACTCAGGGCAGTCTGGTTTTTCCTTTGCAAGAGGTGAAAGCTCTTTTGGATAATCAGTAATAAATGTAGGCTGTATTAATTTCTCCTCAACTTTCTCCTCAAATACTTCAGTGATAATCTCCCATCTTGTCATATTTTTTCCAGGCTGAATACCTAATCCTTCAGCTTTTTTCTTTACTTCCTCAATTGTTTTAGGCTTTTTAAAATCAATACCAGTATATTCCAAAATAGCTCCAAGAAAAGAAATTCTTTTCCATGGTTTCTTAAAATTTAATTTAATATCCTGATAATCTATCTCAAGCGAGCCCCTGATATCCTTAACTAATGTACATATCAGGTCTTCACAAATGTCCATCATATCATTATAATCAGCATAAGCCTGGTATAATTCCAGCATGGTGAACTCAGGATTATGTCTTGTAGATATTCCTTCATTCCTGAAATTCCGGTTTAATTCAAAAACCTTATCAAATCCGCCGACAATTAATCTCTTTAAATAAAGTTCAGGTGCAATCCGCAGGTAAAGGTCCATATCCAGTGCATTATGATGGGTTGTGAAAGGTTTTGCATAAGCTCCTCCATAAACAGACTGCATCATAGGTGTCTCTACTTCTAAAAATCCTCTCTCGTTTAAAAAATTTCTTATTATCTGAATAGCATTACTTCTAATTCTGAAACTTTCTTTTACTTCATCATTCATAATAAGGTCAAGATATCTCTGCCTGTATCTTGCCTCAATATCTGACAGACCATGCCATTTTTCAGGCAAAGGAAGTAAAGATTTACTGAGTATCTGAAAATCTTCAACCTTTATTGTAATTTCTTCAGTATGAGTCTTAAAAACCTCTCCTTCTATACCAATAATATCACCTATATCCAAAGATTTAAATAGTTTTAATTTTTCCTCTCCTATAAAGTCCAGCCTGACATAAATCTGGATCATCCCAGTATTATCTTTAATATGACTGAACCCTGCTTTTCCATGCATTCTCATAAGCATCAACCTGCCTGCAACTTTTATTTTCACCTTCTGCTTTTCCAATTCATTAAAGTCTTTTTTAATCTCATCTGCTTTATGGGTAGGTTTAAAAATATTCGGGTATGGATTGATATTTTCCTTTTGTAATGCTTTTAACTTATCAATTCTTATTTTTCTTAAATCAAGTTCTGACATTTTTATACTTCTCCCTTATGTAAAATTATTTGAAATATATCCGGCAAATTAATCTCAAATTCCATATCCGCCTCTGTACGGGGATGTTTAAATTTAATTTTTTTAGCACACAACATCAGCCCTAATTGATGGTACCGTGATTTATTCTTTGAATAAAGAGTATCACCAATAATGGGATGTTTAATATAATGCATATGAACACGTAATTGATGTGTTCTTCCGGTAAAGGGCATTAATTGCATAAGTGCTGCATTTTTGAATATTCTTAAAACTTTATACCGGGTTAATGCTTCTTTACCATCAGTTAATAAAACCGACATTCTTTTCCTGTTTAATGGATTTCTGCCAATCCGGGTATCTATTTCGCCATTACCCCTGATTTCACCATAAACTATTGCATTATATTCTTTTTTCACTTTTCTTTGTTTAAATTGCATAATAATATTCTGCTGGGCTGTTTCATTTTTTGTAATTATTAATAAACCACTTGTATCTTTATCCAGCCTGTGAACAATTCCCATTCTGTCTAAATTTGTATTTTTTCTTAATTCAGGAAATAAAAACAATATTCCATTAATTAATGTATGTTCCTGATGTCCCTGTGCCGGATGAACAACCAGTCCTGCTGGTTTATTAATAACAACAAGGTCTTTATCATTATATATAATTTCAAAATATATCTTTTCTGCTTTAATTTCAAGTTTTTCTCCATATTCAACAGGAATATTTAACTCTACAACATCGCCTTGTTTTATTATATAACTCTGCTTTACCAGAATCTCATTAATCAGAATATTCCCATCATAAATAAATTTCTGGATTCTTGTCCTTGAAAAAACAATATTATACTTTTTAAACTCTTCTTCATTTTGGCTGAAATATTCAAATAAAAAATGATCAATTCTTTCACCAGATGAATGTTCATCTATTATAATTTTACTTTTTAAATATTCAATTTTCATCATATAAATAAATTGTTGGGGACGGTGCGTACTTTGTAACTTTATTATTTTGGCAATTAGTTATGTAAAATTCGAACAAATCAATAAAGTTACAAAGTACGCACCGTCCCCATGTCAAAAATCCCAAAACTGGCAGTTTACACCATTACTAGCATTCAAATTACCTTTTATCAATATCTGAACAACACTGCGAATCTGAGCATCATTATCTGAATAAGTTGATAAAATTGTATCAATCATCCCCAGCTCTTTAATATTATAAGGATGAAGTAAATTAATTATAATAATATTTTTATTTTTTTTATAAACCTCTTTTACAAGTCTCGTATGAGCTTTACTCATAATACTGAATATGATCATACTATCTGTATCTACATTATTAATAACTCTGTTTATATCATTTCTCTTTAATTTAGCTGTTATATATGATTTAATTTTAATAAATTTCAAATTCCTGAAGCATATAAATTTTTTCAATTCATTATACAAAACCTTTTTTGATGAAATAATAATATAATTTTTATTCAATATTTTTCCCTTTTCAGATAGAGGAAGCCAGTTGTTTTTATCCCTGTTAATATCAACTGTATTTAAAGAAATATCCTGGTTTAATTTTTCAAAAATTTTATTATTTATTTTATTCAAATCAGCATCTTTTTTAAATTTTGAAATATTAAAACACCTTTTTGAAAAATAGTGTATATTATTAAATTTTCTAAAAATAAAAGCTTTATACCTGAATATCTTTTTTACAGAAGAAATTATCTGCTGCCTGAACAATTTATCTTTTTTATATTTTTTCTTTAAAAAATTTATAATTTTTATTATCTCCCCCGGCTTTTCATTAATTAATACAATATCAATTCCTGATTTTAATGACCTGTAAATAATCCTCTCCATTGGCATTAAATTTCTTATTGGTAAAACATTCATCTCATCAGAAACAATTAATCCTTTATATTTACTCTCCTCTATTAAAAATCTTTTAATTATTATCTCAGAAATAGAAGCAGGTAAAAAATAATAATTTTTATAATTACTTTTATCAATTACTTCCATATGTTTAACAATCGAAGGTACAGCTACATTTCCTATCATTATTCCATTTTCACAGGTTTTCATTAATTCTGTAAATGGTTTTAAATCAACATTAACAAGTGTTTTAAAATCTGCTTTATTAGTAATAAGTACAACATGAGGGTCATTTTTAATTCTTCCCAGCCCTGGATAATGTTTTATTATTGGCAAAACATCCTGTTCTGTATGAGCTCTGATGAATTCAGCCATCATTGCTACATTTTCCTTAATAGAAGCCCCATACGAACGCGGGCCTATAACCCAATTTTTTTCATTAAGATATAAATCAGCAACAGGAGCAAAATTCATATTAATCCCTATTGTTGATAATTCTGTTGCAATTATCCTGCCGGCTAAATAAGAATAATGCCTGTTCCCTTTTTTACCAATTGCATAGCTGGAAGGTGGAAGTGTAAAACCCTTTTTTAAATGAGCCACCCAGCCTCCTTCCTGATCTGTAGCCACAAACAAAGGTATGCCTTTATTATAAGTTAAAGATAAATTCTGACAGTCAATTATTAAATTATATAACTGTTCCTTATTTTTATAATTATATCCATATATTTTAATATTTCCAATATGATATTTCGTAATTAATTCTTTAAATGCAGGGGTGAGTTCAGTACCTTCCGGGGCAACCATAAGATGCTGTCCAATTAAATAATCTATATTTAAATCTTTTAAAAAAGCACAATGCTTATATTCCTGAAATATTTTTATAAAACACACAAGACCTAAAAAAATAAGAAAAATTAATAAAATATTCTTGTATTTACCTTTAAAAAACATATCTTAATACAATAAGGAATAAAAAACAATGTTAATTCCCATCCTGATGGCTTGTTCTCTTACTTTTTCAGGGTCATTAAAAACTCCTGCTTTTTCCCAGCCATCGCCAATATCTGCATTGTAGGCAAAAAGAACTACCATCCTATTTTGATAAAAAACACCAAGCCCTTTTGCCGGGCCGGGATAATGTTCATGAACTTTTGGCATGCCTTCCGGAAAATTATAAAAAGTATGGTAAACAGCATGAGAAAATGGTACTTCCTCCATGTCTTTATCAGGAAATACTTTCTTCATTTCCCGCTTAAAAGCCTTATCCAGACCATAATCATCATTGCAAAATAAAAAACCGCCATTTTCCAGATATCGTTTTAATCTTTTTACTTCTTCATCTAAAAGCTTAATGTTTCCATGACCATTAATATAAATAAAAGGATAAAGAAACAAATCATCATCAAGAAGACTGATGATTTTCTCCTCTGGTGCTATCCTTATATCTGTTCTTTTTTTAATATGCTTTATCAAATTTTTCACACCAGTCAGTCCATTATACCAGTCACCGCCGCCTCCATATTTAACAACAGCAAAAACAAAATCATAATCACTGTAAATATCCCCAAACCCATTAACATTTAAAAATAAAAGATTCACAAGTATGGTTAGTAATATTATATTTGTTTTCACAATTTCAGCCTTTCTTAAGAATTATTGAAATTTCAGACTTTAAAATCTGAAGACCCATTTTTAATTGAACATCAAAATCCAGATCATATAAAGGCATTTTTTTATACCTGTATATTTCCCGCTTAATCAATCGCTTAACAGTTCGCCTGTCCAGATTTATATCTGTTTTCTTTAATTTATCTAAAAATTTATTGATTTCCTTTTCTTTGGGTTCTTTATTCTTTTTAATAAATTTATTAATTAATTTTTTATCCTGCAATTTCTTAATAGCTTTAATATCTGCTTTTGTTAATCTCGGCATTTTTATCTCTATATCCGGTTCTATTCCTTTTTTATGAATTTTAGTCCCATCAGGTGTATAATAATATGCTGTGGTATATCTTAATCCATAACCATCATCTAAATTAATAACAGATTGAACAGACCCCTTTCCAAATGTTTTAGTCCCAATAAGAATTCCTCTTTTATGGTCTTTTACAGCACCTGAAAAAATCTCAGATGCTGATGCACTCCCTCCATTAACCAGAATCACTAAGGGAATGTCATCAGCAATAGTAACTTTTTTTACAGCATAATATTTTTTATTTAATGCAGAATAATAATTTAATGAATCTTTCCTTGGTTTTGTATAAACAATCAAACCTTCTTTTATAAAAAGGTCTGTGATTTTAACGGCAACATTTAACAGCCCTCCGGGATTATTTCTAAGATCAAGGATTATACCTTTTACTTTATTTTTTTTAATAAATTTTTTTAAAACCTTTTTTAATTCATTTGGAGCATTTTTCCTGAAAGAGATCAGACGGATATATCCTATTTCATCAATCACAGTAGATTTAACACTTTTAATTTTAATAATTTCACGGGTTATTGTAAAATCAAGTAATTCATCAATTCCTTCTCTTTCAATAGAGATAGTAACCTTTGTTTTAGGTTTCCCTCTTAATATTTTAACAATTTTACTTAAATCAGGGTCAACAACAGGTTCACTGTTTATTTTTATAATCTTATCACCTGATTTTACACCAGATCTTTCTGCTGGAGTATCTCCTATAGGAGAAATAATAGTTAACTTATTATTCCTTACTCCTATCTCAATCCCCAACCCTCCATATTCACCAGTTGTTTCAATTTCCAGGTTCTCTTTCTGCTTTGGTTTTAAAAAAGCTGTATGCGGATCACCAAGGATTTTAATCATCCCATTAATAGCACCAATAAGTAAATCCTTAGACTCCTTTTTTTCAATATATGATTTTTGTAGATTATAATAAACTTTTTCAAATAATTTAAAATATTTCTTTTCATTATCTTCATCTGCCCTGGTAAAATGATTATTAAAACTCAATAAAATAATGGTAAGCAATACTGTAACAATGCTAACCCATATAATTCTCTCTTTTTTCATGGTTTATCACCTCATATATTTACTAAAGATATAATGTACCACAGTAATTTTCAATATCAATATTTTTTTATTATGGGGTCAGATCCCATTAAATTAGGATAATCTGTACCAATACAGTCAACTCCATAATCTGCATATTTTTTAAAAGTATCAACATCATTAATAATCCATGAAGCAACAGCAATATCTACTTTATGCATCTTCTCTACAAGTCCTTTTGATGCCCAGAAATAATGAGGATGAATAGACGAAACCTGAAGTTTCAAAGCATATTCCTTGATGTCTAATATACTGCAGCCATATAATAATCCAGTATGAATTTTATTATTTCGCTCTTTTATTCTCTTTAAAACATAATGGTCAAAAGATGAAACAATAACTTTATTATAATAATTATATTTATCAATAAGATTAGCTACCTCAGATTCAATCCCTTCATATATAACAGGACCATTTTTTATCTCTACATTCAGCCGAACATCTTTATTCTTTATAAAATCAAAAACTTCTTCTAAAAAAGGGATTTTTTCATTTTTAAATCTTTTTGAAAATTTTATCCCTGCATCCAGTGTTTTAATGTATGTGGAATCCAGTTGACCAACAAAACCATTTCCATCAGTTGTATTTTCTACATTTTCTTTATGGATAACGATTAATTTTCTATCTTTAGAAAGATGAACATCTATCTCTATAAAATCAACATTATATTTTAATGCTTCCTTAAAACCTGCAAATGTATTTTCAGGGGCAAGACCCATGGCACCACGATGACCCAGCACCATTGGTAATTGCTGATTGGTACTTTTTCTCCAGATATTCATATTGTAATATTATCTAAACCTAAATTAATGTCAAGAAAAATATAGGGTCAGGTCTCAACATTTGACATTTGATATCTATTCTTAAAAATTAAAATTATTATGAAATTTACAATTGTCAAATGTTGAGACCTGACCCCTTTATTATA
>CBDVEP010000117.1:0-9385 GCA_965373035.1 uncultured bacterium | reverse complement strand
CCTGTAAAGTCTTAACTCCTACACTACAATTTTAGAAAATCTAAAATATTACGAAAACAGATACAATGAAGCTACTTAATAGAACAATTAAATTATGGCAAAAATAAAAGATATTCCAAAAATCGATAGACCACGAGAAAGATTTCTCAAAAAAGGTCCCGAAGCACTTTCAAAAAGTGATCTTTTGGCAATTTTGCTTGGGAGTGGAATCAAAGGAAAGAATGTTCAAAAATTATCCCAACAAATCATCAAAAAATTTGGTAAAAATTTTTTAATGATTACAGTTGATGATTTGCAGAAAGTTTCTGGAATAGGCCAGGCAAAAGCATTGCAAATTGCGTCAGCAATTTCTTTAGTCAAAAGATATTACGCAGATGAAAAAACAAATGAAATAATTATAAAAAATTCTCAGGATGTCTTATCTCTTACTTACGACCTCAGAGAAAAGAAAAAAGAATATCTTGTCTGTTTATATCTCAACGCAAGAAATGTTTTACTTAAGAAGGAGATTGTCAGTGTAGGGCTTCTTGATAAAACACTACTGCATCCAAGAGAAATTTTTTATTCCGCAACAGAACTAAACGCTGCAAGTGTGATTTTGGTACATAATCATCCATCTGGTGATTCCTCACCAAGTGAAAAAGATATTCAGATTGTTGAAAAAATTTCACAAGCAGGCGAAATAATGGGGATTTCTGTTGTTGATTTTCTTATTCTTTCTGAAAAGGGATCTTTTAGCTTTTATGAAAAGCTAAAAGATCAAAACAAAAACCTTGATTATGCTGCAGACGGAGTGCAAGGAACGCTCTTTGATTTGTTGGAGATTGAAAAACCTGTATACGAAGTCAATATTCAAAAAACAGAAAAACATTATTTTCAATCACAAAAATCTAAAAATGGGTATTTTCAATTGCAAAATAGAAGATACTTAGGAAATAAATACAAACTACTTGGATTTATAGAAGATATAATTTCCGAAAAATGCGGCTCGATAAACTCTCTTTGTGATATCTTTGCTGGTACTGGCGTTGTCGCTGAGAGATTTAATAATCCAGAAATTAAAATCATCTCAAATGATTTTCTTTCCGCAAACCATTCTTGTTTACAGGCATTCTTGGGTACGAACAAAGATATTCAGAAAAATATCACAGAAAAAATAAATCACCTCAATAACTTACAATGTAATAACGGAAATTATTTTTCAGAACATTTTGGCGGAACATATTTTACAGAAGAAAACGCAAGAAAAATTGGGGCAATCCGAGCAAAAATTGAAAATATTGCAGAAAATGAAGATGAAAAAAACATTTTGATTTGTTCATTACTTTATGCAGTAGATAAAGTTGCAAACACTGTTGGTCATTACGATGCATTTCGCAAAAAACTAGATATGTTACAATCGGTAAAACTTTTAATGCCTGACATTGATTATTCTCACAATAAAGATAACGAGGTTTATAAAGAGGATGCAAATATACTTATTAGAAAAATTTTTTGCGATGTTTTGTATATTGATCCGCCTTATAACTCACGACAATATTCTGATGCGTATCATCTTTTAGAAAATTTGGCGGAATGGAAAAAACCAGGAGTTATTGGAATTGGGAAAAAAATGGATCGTTCTCATATAAAAAGTGCCTATTGCCTTAAAGCTGCAAAACAAGCATTTACAGATTTGATTAAAAATGCAAATTGTAAACATATTTTACTATCCTATAACAACACAGGAGATTCAAAAGATGAGCGATCAAACGCAAGAATGAGCGATAATGAAATTTTGCAAATACTTAATGATAAAGGCGATGTAGAGATTTTTAAGAAAGATTATAAAGCATTTACAGCAGGTAAAAGTAACGGAGAAAATAATGCGGAACGCATTTTTTATTGTAAAGTAACAAGATAATTATGAAAAAACCTTGGTCAATTACAACTACACTACGAAACCCTGAAAGATTGAGAAATTTTTTAGTTGTTTTGCAGCAACTTGATAACTCAGAATGGGATTTGGAAAACCAGAAGAAATACCAAATTTTTTTAATTCAAAATAGAATTTATGGATATGGAAGTCGTCAGTTTTATAACGGACTTTCTCAAAAACAAATTGATTTGATTGATGATTCATCAAAAAATATTTCTTTTAAGGAAGCAGAGGAAATCTTCAACGCAAAAAAATATGAAGATCCTGCAATGCGAGGGCGACAATCTATAAATCCGCTTAAAAAAATGGGATTAGTTGCCATTAAAGATGGCAAAGTATTTATCACAGATCCAGGAAAGTTATTTTTAAAAGATGATTTTGATTTTGACGATCGTTCGATTTTGCTTGAAAAATTATCTGCCCTTGGTCTACATGCCCTCAACGATGCATTAAAAATACAGCCAAACTATCCTGTTGGAGATGATAATGAGCCAACCTTTACTGCACCTGCAAATACTCCAGATATTGAATGCTTTTATAAAAGTTTCAATGCTATTTGCGAAGTCACAATGCTAAAAAGTCGAGATCAGTGGTATAACGAAGGGCAACCAGTCATGAGACATCTGAGAGATTTTGAAAATAAGCATTCCAATAAGACATCTTATTGCTTGTTTATAGCCCCTATATTTCACAGGGATACAATCAATACTTTTTGGACAGCAATAAAATACGAATACGAAGGAAGACCTCAAAAAATCGTACCGTTATCAATTAACCATTTTGTTTCGATTTTGAAAATCCTGGTTCAAATCAAAACAGAAAATAAATTTTTGAAGCATAGCGAAATATCTCGTTTGTATGATGAAATTTTGGATTCCTCAAATTCTTTTAATAACTCAAGTGAGTGGTTGCAAAGTATTCCCAATACCATTTCTTCATGGCAGGAAAGTCTTAGTTTTTAAATAAAAATATGAAAAAAAATATTATTTATAACGGAGATTGCATAAAAATACTCAACACAAAAGTTGATAAAAGCTCAATTGGCCTTATTTTTGCGGATCCACCCTATAATTTGTCTGGCAATGGCCTGAAATGGGAAGGAAATAAAACTGGTGGAGATTGGTTTATGGTCAACGAACAGTGGGATAAAATGACCGCTCCTGAATATATGCAATTTACAAGAAAGTGGATTAGTGCTTGCCGTAAAGCACTTAAGAATACTGGTTCAATTTATATTGCTTGTAGTTACCACAATCTTGGAGATGTAATAATTGTTCTGAAACAACTTGATTTTAAAATTAATAACATCATTACCTGGTATAAGACAAATGCCATGCCAAATATGACAAGGCGTGTTTTTACTCATTCAACTGAATTTGTTATTTGGGCTGTAAAAGGAAGTGGATGGACTTTTAACTATAACAAAGTCAAAGAAATAAATCCTGAGAAACAAAAAGATGGAAGACAAAAACAAATGCGTGATCTTTGGGAATTACCTTTGGTCCAAGGAAAAGAAAGATTACAAGGTGAAGACGGAAAAGCATTACATCCAACACAAAAACCAGAAGAAATGTTAAAAAGAATTATTTTAGCAAGTTCCAATAAAGGCGATATTGTTCTTGATCCATTTTTAGGAAGCGGGACAACAACTTATGTTGCTCAAAAATACGGCCGCAATTGGATTGGGATTGAGCAAGATAAAGAGTATGTAAAAATCGCAAAAAAAAGAATGAAATTTTATAAATCACATGACTAAAATTCCAATAAATAAATTATCGGTTTATCTTGTAAAGGAAGAATATTCATCTCCTGAAGATATTTTAGTAGAAAATGGGGTCAGACCTTGAAATGTGAATTCATCCCCTTTGTTGATACCACTGAATCTCTGGATTATAGTCGCCATTGTCACATGTCACGGCCCGTCACCTTTTTTTTAGAAACAAAAAAGATACTCGGTAATACCGTTTATATTGTCCAAACTAACGCCCTCGTTGCCTGTTTTGATGACAACATTGATTTCAAAATCGTAGATACAATATCGGATTTAAAACCCTTAAAAGTTGTTTTCAAAGACGTTAGCTTCAAAGACGACAAAGACCGTATTAATGTTGAAGAACGGTTTAAGAGGCTTTCACCTGAGACAAAGGTTACGGTGATATGATATGGAAGAGAAAAAGAAACAATTGCAGTCAAAAAAAGCCAAAGCATTATCCACCAAAGATGAATTAACGGAGTTTTTGTTATATACCGCACCTAATGGCGATGTAAAAGTAGAAATATTTGTTCATAATGAAACGGTTTGGCTCAATCAGGAAAGAATGGCAGAACTTTTCGGTGTTCAGCGCCCCGCCATTACAAAACATCTTAAAAACATTTTTGAAAGCGGCGAATTGGTTGAAAATGTGGTTAGTTCCATTTTGGAACATACCACGCTTCACGGAGCCATCGAAGGGAAAACTCAGACACAGGCTGTTAAGTATTACAACCTTGACGCCATTATCTCTGTCGGTTACCGTGTAAATTCCCGGAAGGCAGCACAATTTCGCGTCTGGGCGACTCAAATTCTTAAAGAATATATCATCAAAGGTTTTGCAATGGATGATGATCGCCTCAAAAACGGAAGGTTTTTCGGTCAGGACTATTTCAGAGAGTTATTGGAACGAGTTCGTTCCATCCGCGCCAGCGAACGGCGTATTTACCAGCAGATAACCGATATTTTTGCAGAGTGCAGTATTGATTATGACCCCCAATCTGATATCACAAAAACCTTTTATGCAATGATTCAGAACAAATTCCACTATGCTATTACCGGGCAAACAGCCGCTGAAATTATCTATTCAAAAGCAGATAAAACAAAACCATTTATGGGGTTGTCAACATGGAAAAACGTGCCTGATAGAAGAATCTTGAAATCAGATACGGTAATCGCTAAAAATTATTTGCCCGAAGATGATATAAAAAAGCTCGAAAGAACAGTCTCTGGCTATTTTGATTATATAGAACGGTTGATAGAGAATCGTACAACGTTGACAATGGAATCTCTTGCGGATTCGGTAAATAAGTTTTTAGAGTTCAGCGAGTACAAGATTCTGGATACTAAAGGAAAGATTGCCCATAAAGATGCAGAACAAAAAGCATTCGCTGAATATGATGAATTTAACAAGATACAAAAAATCGAATCTGATTTTGATAAGACGATCAAAAAGCTGATAAGTAAAAAAGGTGAGAATAAATGAAACTGATATTTAAGACAGTTAAAAAACCGAAAGAGAGACCTCACCTATGCTGGGTCTATATCTTTAAATTCAAAATAAAATTATATATTGTTATTTAAATATTAAACCATAAACAAAAAATTAAATTATGCAAATAGGAAAGGTTACTTCAAAAATTGTATCAACTATTAAACATCCTGCTTATTAAAATAAACCTGTTTATATGGTTCAGCGCTTGATGAGAATTTACAACCCCAAGGCAATCCCTGGGTTGCAGTAGATTATGTAAGCTCTCAAATAGGAGACCTTGTTCTGTTTGGCGGAGCACCTGGTGTTGCTAAAGAGGTTTTTTCTCTTAAATTAGCTCCCATTAGAAGTCTTATTGTAGCGATTATTGATATTATTGATCTGGATGGGAAGATTATTTATAACAAAGCATTGAATTAATCAGGCTGTCGATTTATTAAAAACAGACCTAAAGGTCTGTTTCTACATTTTTTTTGAAATAGTTAATCAAATCGATGGTGTGAATATGAATTAATTATTTTTTTTGTTTTTCTTTTGATATAATTCGAATAATTTAAAATTACTGATAATTATTGTAAGAGAATTTGAAAAAGCTGCAAATAAACCTGCCATGCCATCTAAGAAACCAAATTTTAAAATATATTTTTTTATAAATTTGATATAAGATTTTATAAAAAATATATAAAGTAATCCAATGATATTAATTTTTTTCTTGTTTACATGCCAGAAATCAGCCTGGAAATTTGTATAGAAATTTAGTTTTTTTATATATTCTTTAATAGTATTATAAGGATAATGGAGCAGGGGAGTTTTTAAAGTTCCTGTTTCCCCTTTTATAATTAATTTTTCATGAACATGTTTTTTTAAAAATTTGGCATGATTTTTTTTAAATAATCGAATCTGATAATCAGGATAATTTCCTCCATACTTTAGGAAATTAAATATGTAAAAATTTTTTCTTGGCATCCTGTAAGCATTAAACAGGGAATCATTTTGGAGTATTTTTAAAATTTTATTTTTTAAATCCAATGAGACTTCTTCATCCGGGTCAATATAAAAAATCCAGTTGTGTTTTGCTTTTGATATTCCAAAACTTTTATTAATATTCAGGTTAGGATTGTTTTTCTGGTGATATATTTTTTTTGTATATTTTTTTGCTATCCGGACTGTTTTATCTGTGGAAGCACAATCCACAAGAATAATTTCATCTGCCCATTTTATACTTTCCAGACATCTCTTTATATTATGTTCTTCATTATGAGCAATAAGAGAAAAAGATATTTTATCTCTTTTTTTCATTCCTTATTTAAAAAAATTAGTGATTGATTTTGTAACCATATCCTGTTCCTCTTCTGTCATTTCAGGGAACATGGGCAGGCTGAGTACCTGGCCAGATATTTTTTCGCTTACAGGAAAATCTCCTTCTTTATGTCCTAAATATTTAAAACATTCCTGAAGATGCAGAGGCTTGGGATAGTGAATTGCTGTTGGGATACCATTTTCATTTAATTGTTTAATTAGTTCGTCTCTTTTTTCAGTTCTAATAGTATACTGGTTATAAACTGATTTATTATGATCCAGTATATAGGGAGTTTTAACATAATTTTTAAGATGCTCATTATATCTTTGGGCAAGTTTAATTCTTTTTTCAATCCATGTATCAAGATGTTTTAATTTAACTAAAAGAATTGCTGCCTGTAAAGTATCCAGCCTTCCATTTATACCTAAAATTGTATGCTGATATTTAATTGAAGAGCCATGCTGTCTTAGCATTTTAATTTTATTTGCCATATCTTCATTATTGGTTATGACCATGCCGCCATCCCCATAACCACCTAAATTTTTAGATGGAAAAAAACTTAAACATCCAAAATCTCCCATACTGCAGGATTTTTTATTTTTATATTCTGCTCCTATTGCCTGGCATGCATCTTCAATAACTGTTAAATTGTGATTTTTAGCTATATCCATTATTTCATCCATATCAGATGTTTGACCATATAAATGAACCGGAATAATTGCTTTTGTTTTTGAAGTGATTTTCTCTTCAATTTTACTAACATCAATGTTGTAAGTATTTTCATTGATATCAACAAAAACAGGTTTAGCATTAAAAAGAGCAATAACTTCAGCAGTTGCAATAAAAGTAAAAGGTGTTGTAATAACTTCATCTCCCGGCTGAATATCAATAGCTAAAAGAGATAGTAATAAGGCATCAGTTCCGGAAGCAATTCCAATGCTAAAGCTGCTGCCACAGTATTTTGCTATTTCATTTTCTAATTCTGATACTTGAGGTCCATTAATAAATTTTGTACTCTCCAGTACATTTTTTATTGCATCATCTATATCTTTTTCTATTGTTTTATATTGTCTTTTTAGGTCAGTAAAATTAAGTTTAAAATCCATGGTTACTCCTTATAAATATGAAACGTGATAACATAAAAATGAATTTAATTACAAAGTCAATAAAAAATAAAACAATACTGTAATCGATAAATTATGGTCACTTTTAAGCAATAAAGTAGGGGAGACTAAAGTCTCCCCTACAGTTGTGATTTTATAAGAGGCGATAACCGATTAAACAATATTTTGAAATTATTTTTTAATATGTTATAATATATGAACTATGTCATATTTATCATTTAAAATAAAGATAATATCATTAATCTTTTTTATTTTTTTATCCTCAATATTATTTTTTAATGCTGATTCAAAGGTTCCTGAAAAGAAAAAATATACTTTAGGAGTAAAATATTATAGTGAAAAAAATTATAAAAAAGCATTAAAGTTTTTCAATCAGTGTCATGATAAATCTGATTTACTGGTTTATTTAAAAAGCAAATCTCATTTTTATTTAAAAGATTATAATAAAGTCATTACTTATGATAAATATATTTTAAAAAATAAATTTCTTAAGGAAATGAAAATAATATATACAGCACTTGCTCATTATTATTTAAAAGATTTTAAAGGTTCTGTAAAAATCCTTCAGAAAATATCACCTGAAGATATGTATATAAAATTTTTTAAAAACAAAGTGCTGGCTGATTCTTGTTTTCAATTAAAGCAATATAAAAAAGCTGTTCAGCATTATTCTATTATTATAAAAAAAACATCTTTTATAAGTTTTTATAAGATTAAAGACCAATATTTTAATAAAAATTTTGAAGAGGAATTATTTATTAACCTTTTTAATTCATATCATAAATTAAATGATCTTTCAAATATTATTATGATTTTTAATAAATATTTTAAATTTGTAAAATCAAATGAGTTAAAACAAAACATACTGATAAAAATACATAAAGAAGTACAAACAAATTCATTTACTTTAGATAATAAGGTTAAATTTTATCTTGCCAGGGAATTATATTATTGCGGTAAAAAAGATATTTCAGAAAAATATTTCCAGAGTTTAATCTTAATACCCGAAAAAAATATTATTAAATTAAAGTCTTACTTTTTTTTAGCTTTAATATATCAGAAAGAACCTTTATTATTTAAGAAGTATCTTGATGGGATGGTTAAGATTTTTAATTCTTCTGATTCATCTTTATATTATTATGCTAAGGCTTTTTATATTATCGGTAAGAAAGATGAAGCAATAAAATACTTAAAGAATATTTTAATAAAAGTAAAAGATAAGAATATTATTAAAAATTCATTATTTGATTTAATTGATTATTATAAAAAAGGAAAAGAGTATGAAAGTTATGTTGAAAAACTTTATTCAAATTTTAAAAATGATTTAAATATAAGCAGACTTTATTTTAATATTGGATTAAAAAAAATAAACAAGGGAAACATTTCACAGGCAAAAGACATTTTTACAAAATTAATTAATAATAAATATTTTCATATCCATAGTTCTTATTTTTTAGGAAAAATTTGTTATGATAAGAAAGATTATTATAAAGCATACAGTTTCTTTCTTGACATTATTCAAAATGGGAATTTAAATTATTATTTTATTAAAACATTAAGTTATTTTAATTCTCTTGATAATAAAAAAATTAAAAAAATATTATTAAAAGAAATACAGCAATATAAAAAAGATAATTTAAAATATAATTTTTTATTGTTTGTTATTACTGATAAGAAAAAGTATAAAACAAAAGTCCGAAAGCTTATAAACAGTAAAAATAATATAAAAAATCTTGTTTTTGGTGTTGATAAATTAAAAATTAAAAAAGATGAGAATTTTATTAATTATTTAACTTTTAAA
>CBDVEP010000116.1:0-9387 GCA_965373035.1 uncultured bacterium | reverse complement strand
ACCTTATTTTAAAAAATTTCACAGAAAACCTTTCAAAAAATATGGACAAAAAAAATTATTGAGTTATATTATAATTAGTATAACATTAAAAGAGGAGTAATTTATGAATGGAATAGCTGAATTAATAGAAAGTGAACTAAATACTGCTATACTAAAACAGGATAAAGAGGCCATTAAAAGGTTTAGTTTGATTGTAGGACAAAAAATTGATAAAATGGATCAAATTGAAGATGATAATAAAGATATCAAGTCTGATGTTAAAGTCATAGCTGAAATAGTAAAGCAGGGCTTTGAGGATATGGATAAACGGTTTAGTATGATGTTTAAATTTATGAGTTTAGGATTTACTGTTATAACCATAATAATAGTAGTTCTTAAATATCTGAAATAAAAGACCTTTTAAAAATCTTTTTTATAATATTTCTTTAAATATATCATAATAAGGGTAATATCAGAAGGTCTGATACCCATGATGCGGTTTGCCTGGCCCAGTGAGATGGGACAGACTTGTTTAAACCTCTGCTTTGATTCCAGGGACAGTCCCAGTACTTTATCATAATCAAAATCATCAGGGATTAAGGTATTCTCCATTTTTTTGAATTTTTCCATATCCTCCAGCTCTCTTTTAATGTATCCTTCATATTTAATGCTGGTATATAAAGCTACTTTATTATAATAAACTGTATTTTTCAGCTCTTTATCCAGTTCCTCAAAATCTTCTATTATAAACTCAGGTCTTTTTAAAATATTAATCAGTTTCATTCCCTGGGGTAATTTAATTTTTTTGTCCCTGGCAATTTTGCTTTTATTGAAACTATTTGCCGTGATACTTTTATTCTGATAAAATTTTATTTTTTCATCTATCCACTTATATTTATCAAGCATTTTTTGATAGGTTTCTTTATTTATAAGTCCAAATTCATAACCATATTTCATTAATCTATTATCAGCATTATCACATCTTAAAAGCAAGCGGTATTCTGCTCTTGAAGTGAATAACCTGTAGGGCTCATCAATCCCTTTGGTTATTAAATCATCCACCATTACACCGATGTATGACTCTGCTCTTGTGAGATGAAAAGGCTTTTTTCCTTTAACAGATAACACAGCATTAATCCCAGCCAGAAGTCCCTGTCCTGCGGCTTCTTCATAACCTGATGTGCCGTTTATCTGACCTGCTAAAAATAAATTCTTAATCTTTTTTGTCTCAAGGCTTGAGTTTAATTGATGAGGAAAAACAAAATCATACTCTATGGCATAAGCAGGTCTGAGTATATCAACATGTTCCATACCCTTTATGGTTCTGTATATTTTATACTGCACAATTTCCGGCAGAGAAGAAGACAAACCATTTACATATATCTCTTCTGTATTATAACCTTCCGGTTCTAAAAAAAGCTGATGCTTTATATGATGAGGGAATTTCACTACTTTATCTTCAATAGAAGGACAATACCGTGGACCTATGCCTTTTATAATTCGTTTTGCTCCATATAAAGGTGAATATGCCAGATTTTTCCTGATTATTTTATGGGTTTCATCATTTGTATAAGTTACAAAACAGCTTACCTGCTTTCTTTCAATTTTATCAGTTAAAAAAGAAAAAGGAACAGGATACTTATCCCCTTTCTGCTCATCTAATTGAGAAAAATCAATACTCTTGCTGTTCACTCTTGCCGGAGTACCGGTTTTTAATCGTCCTATTTTTAACCCGTTTTTTTTCAAAGAAGAAGAAAGCTTTTCAGCAGAAAACTCCTCTGCCCTTCCTGCTTTATATTTAAATAAACCAATATGAATAAGCCCTCTCATAAAGGTTCCTGTTGTAATAACAACTGCCCTGCCAGAATATTTAATCTTTCTTTTTGTTATTACACCTTTTATTTTATTGTTTTCTACAACAATTTCCTCAACAATATCCTGTTTTAAAAATAAATTCTCCTGCTTTTCAAGAACATGTTTCATTTCAAACTGATATTCTTTTTTATCTGCCTGGGCTCTTGGTGCCTGAACAGCAGGTCCTTTTTTGGTATTTAACAGCCGAAACTGAATTCCTGTTTTATCAATATTTTTACCCATCTCCCCGCCTAAAGCATCAATTTCCCTGACAAGATGTCCTTTTGCAATACCCCCTATGGCAGGATTACAGGACATCTGTGCAATATTATCCAGTCCAATAGTAATCAGCAATGTTTTAACATTCATTCTTGCTGATACTAAAGCTGCTTCACACCCTGCATGACCTGCACCAACAATAATAACATCAAATTTTTCAGGATAAGGGATGATTTCTTTCATGGAAGTTAAATTAGAATATGTAATTTTAATGTCAAAATTAATATATCTTTAAATACACTCTTTTAATAATTTTAATAGTCTTTTTAGTTCTTTTTTTGTTAAATCTTCTTTCTTTGTTTTTTGATAAATAAGTATTGGAAATATTACCTTTGTGTTGGAATTAAAAAAATAAATCAGCCTATATCCCCCACTTTTCCCTTTTTTTATATCACTATTTTTTACTCGGAATTTCCATAACTTACCAACACCTTTAATAGAGACACCTAAATATGGATTCACTTCTAGTATCTCTAATGCTTTTCTAATATCTTTTTTTATATGAATATAGCTCTTTAGTAATTCTTTTATACTTACTTTAAAAGAATCAGTAAGTGTAATTTTATAATTCATCTAATTCCTTTCTCCAATTTATATTTAATATATCAGAATTTTTGTATTTAGAAATTATCTTTTTTAATATCTCTACTTCTGCTAAAATTTTATCTTCTGCTTCTGACTTCCTATTTAAAAGATTATCTAATATCATTTCCAATTGTTCAAATATTTCTATATCTACCAATACAGCTCTTTTCTTTCCTCTTTCATAAATCACAGGAAATGAGTCAGATTTTACCTTTTTTGTTAATATATTATTCATATTTATAAGCTCCTTTTTATAATATATTTTAATTTAATAAACCCTTTTTCATTTTCAAATATATTTTACAATATGATGAAATGTAAAAATTTTATTTATACTTTACTTAACATATTCAATCTTTTTAATATCTTTATTGTTAAGTTTAATTTTCCCTGTTTTAGTTTTTATTATTATTTCACTGCTGTTTTGTTTAATAATATATCCAATAATAATATTTCCATTTTTTAAATAAATTTTTTCTTTAATTTTTTTAATAACCTGTTTAATTTCCGGTTCTTTATCAATATCTAAATGAATCTTTGACTTAGTTATTACAGGTATCTCTTTATTTCTAATTTCTATTTTATCACCGGCTTCAGCAGTTTTTACTTCATCTGGACAGAATTTATTGCAGGCAACTATACTTCCTTCATGTACTTTTATTATTGTACTTGTTTTATTTTTATTAACAAATAATTTAAATTTAGTACCAGTGATTTTTATTATGGAATTAATAGTCTCTATTTCCATATCACTTTTATTCTTTTCAACATTAAAATAAGCAGTTCCATAATCCATCATTATTGATGTAACAGTTCTTTTTTTTCTTGAAATTAAAAATTTAGTATCCTCATAAAGATTAATATTATAAATATCCTTGTTGTTTATCTCTGCCTGTGAATCTTTTTTAATTATTAAATCTGACCTTGTGTATAATGTTTTATGACCTGTAACAACTTTATTATTAATTATAACTTTATTAGTAATATAAACTGTCCCTATTTTGTTTCTTATATTATATTAATAATAAAACACAATACTTATTATAAAAATAAAAACAAAAGCAAATCCTAATTTAAAAACAAGGGGTCTATAATTTTTTAATTTTTGAGTTGATCTTTGTTCAAATATCTGACTGGCTTGTTTAAGGATTCTGTTATCAAGATATTCCTCTACATTTCTTTGTTTTTTTCTGACATTTAAAAGCTCTACTTTATGCTTAATTAAATTATATTCTTTCTGACATTCCGGACACTTTTTTAAATGCCTTTCAACTATTTTTTTCCAGAAAAAATTTAAAAGCCCATAATAATAAAAGTACAATTTCTTTTTTATATTTTTACATTTCATTTTATTACCTTTGTGAATTATAATGCTTGCCGCCTGCAACAATATTCAGTCTTTCTAATTCTGCTGTGATTTTTACAACACTTGATTTCATTCTTCGCCTGACTGTTCGTTTAGATAAATTCAAAGTACTGGCAATTTTTTCATAATTCATATTTTCATATTGTTTTAAAATAAATATTTCTTTTTCATCACTTTTAAAAGTATCAAATACTCTATTAATTACTTTCATGATTTCACCTGAATTTTCATTTATTGAAATCAAATTATCCTTAAAATTTTCTATATTCTCTGTATATACAACTTTTTCTTTTTTAATCTTTTTATACCAGTCACGGCAGGTATTAACAACAATCCGAAAACCCCAGGAGCGGAATTTGGAAATATCTGTAAGTGTATGAAACTTTCCTGCAATCTTTATAAAAGATTCCTGTAATAAATCTTCAGCAGTGTCGCAGTTATTCGTAAAATTTAAAATATAATTAAAGAACAACTTTTTATATTTATGATATAAATCTTCATAAATATGAAAAGAATCTTTACCAGTATTGTTTGTTAATTCATTTTCCTTTCTCATTACAGATATTATAAGCTTTTCCGTAATTATTCAGGTATTTCAGTTAAACTACATTTTTATGTAGTGTAAGGGTCGATAGACCCTGAATAGTTACGTTTTTCCTGAAAATAATATTTGAACTTAATAAACAATACTAATATAATCTTTTTACTTTAAATTTCAAATATTTTAATAAAATTTGGCAATATCAAAGAACACAGCGGGCTGTCCCTTCTTACCCCCTCATCCCTCACTTCTTTATTGCTTTCGAGACTCAGTAGGGGAGGGTTTTAAACTCTCCCCCTACTGTGAGGCTCGAACCTCTACTTATTAAGACGACAGTTATCTTAAAAACGGCCAAATTAAAAAAAAATTAGAATATTTTATTATTTTTCTCTTGACATTTAATTTAAAAATAACTACATTTAAATGTAGTTATATTCACAAAACAATAACATTGGAGTGTTATTATGTTAATTGACATCTTTAATCACTGGTGGAAAGAAAAAAAAGTAAGACAAGAATTTATTGGCAAACCAAGAAAAATTTTTAATACAATGCTCCCTTATATTAATAAAAAACAGATAATTATAGTTGAAGGAATACGGCGAGTAGGAAAGACTACCTTATTGTACCAATTTATTAATCATCTTATTTCTGTAAAAAAAATTAATCCTTTTTATATATTTTATTATTCCTTTGATGAAGAAACCAGAGATATAAATGAACTTTTTGATTATTATAAAACTCATATATTAAAATCAAACTTTTTTAAAAAAAACAAAATTTATATATTTTTTGATGAAATTCAAAAATTAAAAAACTGGGCTGATAAAATTAAAATATTTTATGATTTATATCCCAATATAAAATTTTTTTTATCTGGATCTTCAACTTTAGAGTTATTAAAAGGAAGCAAGGAAAGCCTGGCAGGGAGAACTTTTTATTTTAAAATTGAACCGCTAGATTTTAAAGAATTTCTTTTATTTAAAAACATAAAAATCGATAAAGAAAGAATTGAATTGTATAAAAATGATATTAAACTAGAACTAAACAATTATTTAAAAACAAGTGGATTTATTGAAGTTATAAATGAAAAAAATGATAAAATTATAAACAAATACTTTAAAGAAGGTTTACTGGAAAGAATTATTTATAGAGACATTCCAAATATTTTTCCAATTAATGAACCTGATTTATTATTAAGATTAATAAAAATAATCAGCAACTTACCTGGGATGATGATTGATTATAAATCTCTTGGCAATGATTTAAAAAGAGATCCGCGAACTATTGCACAATATTTGAATTATTTAAAAATGACTTATATTCTTGATTCTGTTTATAATTTTTCAAAAAACATACTTACATCTGAAAAAAAATTAAAAAAATTTTATCTTTCTTATCCTGCTTTTTCTTTAAGCTTTATTCAATTTTTTTCTGAAAAAGAACCTCTGTTATTTGAAAATTTAATTTTTTCCATCTTAAAGCCATCATTTTTCTTTAGAACTGCTGATAAACGAGAGGTTGATTTTATTATTGTGGATAATCAGGAAAATATTACACCAGTTGAAGTAAAATTCAAACAAAATATATCAAAAAAAGATATTAGTGGATTATATTTTTTTTTAAATAAATTTAACTGTAAAAATGGACTGATAATAACCCCTGATTTTGAAAAAACTGTGAAAGAGAATGGGCATACTATAAGATTTATTCCTTTATATAAATATATCTTTACTTTATAAAAATCAGATAGGATGTAAAACATTATTAAAAAAATTTTTATTTTACTATTTTATTTACTTTTTTCTTTAACATTAATTAAAGCTGACACAGGATATAAATTTTTAAAAATTTCTCCATCTCCTGTTTGTTCCAGCCTGGGTGATACCTGCTCTTCTGTTTTTATAATTCATCCTGTATCATTTTATTACAACCCTGCACATCTTGCTGTTAATTCTCCCGGGTTTACTTCTATCTCTCCTTCTATTACAGCAGTAGATTTATATTTCTCATATAGTAAATATTTAGAAGAAATGAATTACCTGTCATTTTTTTCTATTCTGGATATAAAATCAATAAAAAGAGTTGGAATTGGATTTACTGGATTATTTAATAATGACATAATGACAACTTCTTATGAAGGAGAAAATTATATTACTGGTAATGAATCTACTGCAAGTTTTTATTCTCTAATAGCAGGATATGGATTAAACATAACTAAAGAAATTGATGCTGGTGCTAATTTAAAAATCCCCATTGAAAAATTAGGTGAAAACTCTACTTTCGGTATGGGAATAGATATTGGAGGAATCTATAAAAAAGAAAAATGGAATGCCTCTCTGGTTATTCAGAATATCGGGATAGATTTGAAAAGAATAGATCAAACACATTATTTACCTCTAACTGTAAAAATCGGAGGAGCATATCATTTTAATTTATTTAAAAAAAATCCAAAAATACATATTTTTGATATAATGGCAGACATAGAAATAGAAGTAGAAAAAAATTTTACAGGTGGAGTTGGAATACAATATAGTTATAATAACATGATCTTTTTAAGGAATGGATATAATATATCAAAGGACAATTTAAATATTAAGCTTGGAGGAGGGATTTTATATAAAAATTATCAACTGGATTATGGATATAACTGGAAGGGGCCCGGGCATATTCACCAAATTGGTTTCAGGATGACATTTGATTTTGACAGAAAAATTGAAGAAAAAATAATAACCAAAGAAACAGAAGAAGGATTTTTAATCAGAATAAGTGAAAAAAATATTATTATATTTGAACCTGATCAGATAAAATTTAAAAAAGATGCATTTAAAATTCTTAATAAAATAACTTCCATCTTAAAAGCTCAAAAAAATAAAGACATATTAATATCAGGGCATACTGATAATATTGGGGATGTAAATTTTAACTTGCAATTATCACAACAAAGGGCAAAATCAGTATATGATTACTTTGTTAAAAAAGGGATTAATATAAATAGAATGATGATTAAAGGATATGGCAATGAAAAGCCCATAGCAAGTAATAATACAGAAATGGGCAGAGAAATAAACAGAAGGATTGATATAATTTTGCTGAAATTAAGCAAAGAGGAAAAAGAAAAATTTAATGAGCATTATAACAATGGGATGGATTATTATATGATGGAAGAATATAAATCTTCCATAACAGAATGGGAAAAAGCATTGGAGATAGATACAGGAAATAAAAAACTAAAGGAGTGGATTCAAAAAGCAAAGGTTAAAAAAGAGGAAAAAAAAATAAAATAAATTGGCCGTTTTTGAAAATCCTGTCGTCTTAAAGTATATAAAAAAATATGTTTTTATAATAAATTTAAGGATAATAAAACATGAAAGATAAAATAAAAAAATTACTTAACAACATCCACTCTAATACTAACAATGTAGTTGCTTATGAAAAAACTGAAAAAAACAATAAAGAACCTGAATGTGTTATTGTTGATGATGAAAACATCGGATTAGAATATAAAATTAAAAGATTATTTTCAATAAAAAAATAAATTTAAAAAGTAAAAATAATTACATTTTTTTTAATACATTAATCACTTCTTTCATTTCTTCAAATCTTCAAAAAAATCTTCAACTTCCACCTTTGCAAATTTAACAAAAACATCATAATCTGCTTTAGATCTTTGTTCAAAGGCATTTCTAATAATTTTTCCATATTTCTTATCAATTTTATTACTTTTAATATATTCTTTATTAAACCAACCAATTAATTGAGAATGTTTTGAAGTTGAAAAACCATTTTTCAATGCAAGAGCTGAAAGCATATAATAATATATTCCATAATAAATTCTATTTACAGCTACAAATAATTTGTTATTTTTTATATAAAAAGGGATATCAGCAACCATTTTTTCTGCTTTTTCAATATTATATTTTATTAACTGACTTCTATCTTTTTCATTTAATCTCATATAAGAACTCCCTTTTCTAATGCATGAAGTATATATAACTGCTTTCCTCTTATCTGATTCAATTCATTTTTTGAAATTATTTTTACATCTGTTAAAATATCATATTTATAATCTATTTCCCAACATGTATTTTGTATTTCTTTTTCAAATCTCCAATCATAATTCTTTTTTAAAATAATTAAAACATCATAATCAGAAAATTTGTTTGCCGACCCTTTTACTCGTGACCCATACAATATTATTTTATCAATTAAACCAGGATATTTTTTGTTTAATAAATTTTTTAATTCTATTAATATTTTTTTATCAGTTAAAAATGCGATAATTGTTTCCTGATTTTTATGCTTTATAGATTTCATCTTTATTATATTCTGATATATATAATACAAATATTTAAATCAATGTCAATTTATTTTAACTGCCTGATACAAATTGATTAAAGCAATTTAAAAATTTAAAAAAACACAAATGTATAATTAGTACGATTATAAACAAATATCAGTAAAAATTCAGACAGGACTAACTGAATTTTTCTGTTTTTTTAGGCTATATTTCCCGCTTTTAAACTTTAAAAGCGGGCTGAAGACATTTCTTTTAATATTTCTACAGCGGTCTCATTTTCAAGAGATGCATCGGACATTAACCTTGAAATATCTTTACATAATCTTTTATTTTCACATATTTCTAATCTCATATTCCAGAATGTTTGCTCATAATTTTTCATTATAACAAGAGTCAATAAAGTATCTAACATATCTGTGTTCATTTCATTGTCTATCCATTTCCATGCATCTTCTGTTAATCTTATCTCCTGCTCTTTTGTAA